>JBFRWQ010000463.1:0-32481 GCA_051439665.1 Microcystaceae cyanobacterium
TTGTTGGTCAAAATCTGAAGGTGACAGTGGAATTGGCTGATGGGGTAACGTTGAGCGATACTCTGAGTTTAGCTGATGTTAATAATAATCAGTTTAGTTTAGGGGAAATTTACGAAGGAGAAGACAAGTTATTAGGGTTAAGTCTCCAAGTTGCACCAACCCAACAAGGAGCGCTACCTATTATGCGACTGCACTACAGCGCTGATGTGATTCAAGATAACGCTATTCAAACAGTGACAGGGACAACTGAAGTCGTTGCTCAAGTTGGGACAGTAGAAGAAGCAGCCTTAGCCACGTCTAGCGAGATTATTCTAGAACTAAGTTATCTAAAAATTGCGAATGCGAAAGAAACGGCTCTATCTTTGGCAGAACAGGGCAAACATCAAGATGGGGAACAAATTCTGCGATCGCTGATTCAGGAATTGCGAGATCGAGGGTTAAATGAACACTTTGAGATTGCCGAAGAAATCGACCAATTAGACTATTTTGCCCGTCGTATCGCTCAAAAAGCGCTGGGAAATGCAGGACGCAAAGAATTACGAGATCAGACTTATCAATCAATGAGTCGGAATCGCAGTGATTTAGTCGCACGAGGCGTTACCGCAGGGGACGAAGTAGCGGCCATGTCTGTGGTTAAGGAAGTGGGAGAAGGGGTTGAATTAATTTGTGTCCGTGAGAAGGGTAAATTACGGGTTAAAGTGGTTTCTGATGGGTATGAGCAAGATAAAAATGTTCAGTTTCCCCGTGCTATTCGGGCTGAGAACGCACGCTATGTGGTCGAAGAACTAGAATTATCAAAATATGGCTCTTTCTACCGAGCAAAAGGGGATATTAAGCGCTTTGCCAAACCAGGTGAACCAGAACTGGTCATTTCTCGCACCGCTCGGCGCTCAAGTGGAACAAGTAAACCTTCAAAAGCGCCTCCTAAAGCTTCCGATTTACCCACTACTGATACAGTAGGAGATGGTATTTTAGTGCAATGCGTTAAAGCAAAAAGTAAACTACGGGCTAGAGTAGTATCCGATGGTTATGAACCTGACTGGAATATGCGTTTTCCTCGCTCTATTCGGGAAGAGGGAATGTTATATGTGGTAGATGAAGTCAGAACTGGACCCGATGGGAAATCTTACATTGCTTGTGGGGATATTAAGCGCTTTTTGCAACCAACAAGTACAAATTAACTGATGGGGTGACGATGTGGCTAAACAGCTTGCTGTATAATGCTCATAGCTCGTTGCCCCCTCTGATCAATTTGACAGAGTGCGTAGCGGTTAACGGGGGAGTATGTCAATTGATCTTGAGTGAGGTAACGTGATCAAACGTCCAAGTAGGATTGTTCTAACTTATGGTACATTCGGTCGTCTCTCCTTGATTACTAGCCAAATCTTTTTTCCCACACAATCTCCCTCGCTTACCATACCATAAGGCTTTTCACGGGGTTGTCACCCTGTCAGTTTTCAAGTATTAAAATTTAACTATAAAGTTATTCAATTAAACCGTATAAGATAAAAGTTTTTAACTAGGGTTTGCTGCATAACCCTAACTATTAACTATTAACTATCTAATTTTCTGGACTAGGAAGAGGAATAGATAAATCAGGTGGCGCTAAGGGATCAACGGGAAGCGGGGAATTATCAGGAAGAGGAATAGATAAATCAGGTGGAGTTAAGGGATTACTAGGAAGAGAAGAAGGAGGTTGAGGACTCGGTGCAACGGGAGGAGATGACTGCTCAGGAAGTTCTCCTCGTTGGGCTTTTTGCAAGGTATCAATAATTTCTTTAATTTCTAAGCGCTCTGGATAAATCTCAGCTAATTTCTCAAGGGATTGCAGCGCTCCTTCGAGATCATTAACTCTAAGATTAATCTGAGCAAGGGTTTGTAAATAAACTGGATTATCTGGCTCTAACGCCAGTAATTTTTCCATTGGCTCTTTCGCTCCTTGAAAATCATTCATGCGAGCGCGGGCTTCTACCAAACCCTGTAACGCAACTCGATTATCTGGCTCTCTTTCTAAAACCGATTGGTATCCAGCTTCTAGTTGTTTTAACTGCTCATTTTCGGCAGTATTAGGCGCTTGAGGGTTAGTATTTTCCCGATTCACCCGATCGGATTCCGAGGGTTGTCCTAATTGATTCAATAAGGGAACCAGAGAAACCCCGATCAAAGCAACCCCTGATAAAATTACTACAATACGCTGGAAACGTTTACGAGAAGAATTTTCAGACATGAGCCATTAATGGATTAAAATCACCCTGCCATTGAGACAAAAAAAGGGTACGAATATTTGGACATCGTACCCCAAAAACGACAATGATGACTTATGACATGGCTTGGATCATAAAGTCAAAATAGGGACCCGCTTCATCAGCATCCTCTTTATTAAGCAATCCTAATGCAGCCTCTTTAAGACAGCGAATCGCTTCAACCATGCCAGGAAGAGGCACATTAAGAGAGTTATACATCTCTTTGACCCCAATTAATCCGATTTTTTCAATGGATTCTTTGTCTCCTTCTAAAAGACCATAGGTAATTAAACGCAAGTACCAACTATAATCACGCAAGCATTGATTATACTGACGTTGGCCATAGGCGTTACCCCCTGGCGATCTAAAATCAGGACGTTTTTTAAACAGTTGTTTTTGGGCTTGATCAACGATTTTTTGCTCGTTTTCGGTTAGGGTTTCGACGATGCGGATTCTTTGCATTCCAGTTTCTAGGAAGGCTTGAATTCCTTTCAGTTCACCACTACTGGGGTAACGAAGTTCATCGTCAGCCTGTAGAATAACTTGACTAACTACGCTCATGTGATAGCAACTTGAATCAGAATATCTTAAAGTAGTTTATCCTGACTTGCGTTCAATTTCAGCCATCGTTATGTTTTGTTACTTAAGTATTCAGTCTTAATCAGAATGAATCTTATGGTGTTATGGTCAAATTAGGTAAGTTTATACTCCTTATTTTTGCTTAACAGATACGGGGAAGTTGTTCACCACTGAGCATATCTAAAATACGATTAGCTCCAATAGAACTGGTAAGAATAACCTTTCCCTGGTCATTTTCTGTTACTTCTCCAATAATTGCTCCTGCCATCCCTTGCATTTTCATTCTCTCTAAGGCTAACTCCACAGAAGATGGGGGAATAAAGGCCACAAACCGACCTTCATTGGCTACATACAAAGGATCAAAACCGAGAATCTCACAAGCGCCTTGTACATCTTCCCGTATGGGTATGGAATTTTCCGTAATTTCTAAGGTTAATCCCCGACTGCTTGCGATTTCATTTAGGGTACTAGATAACCCCCCTCTGGTTAAGTCTCTGAGACAGTTAATTTTAACCCCTGATTCAATCAAATCGAGTACCATTGCAGATAAAGGAGCAGAATCGCTTTCAATGGTAGTTTCAAATTCTAATCCTTCCCGTACTGCCATAATTGCAATCCCATGACGACCAATATCCCCATTAATTAAGATTTTATCTCCTACCTGTACGCTTTGGGGTGCGATCGCACTTGAATGATCAATCACACCAATTCCCGATGTATTAATAAAAATTCCGTCTCCTTTTCCCCGATTAACCACTTTGGTATCCCCAGTAATAATCTGTACATTGGCCTGTTTTGCAGCGCTTCCCATTGATTGCACCACTTTCCAGAGGGTTTCCATCGGTAATCCTTCTTCTAGGATAAATCCTACGCTCAGGTACAAAGGACGAGCGCCACTCATGGCTAAATCGTTGACTGTACCATGAACGGCCAATGAGCCAATATCTCCACCTGGAAAGAATAGAGGGTTAATGACGTAAGAATCAGTGGTGTAGGCAATTTTGCCATGAGGAAGATTAAGAACAGTCGAATCGTGAGGAATGGTAGTAGATGAGCCAAAAACGGGAAAAAAGAGCTTTTCTAATAGCTGCTGCATTAATTTTCCGCCCCCACCATGCGCTAGTAACACTTGGGGGTATTGTTGCAAGGGAATGGGACAGTTAAGGGTAAAATCAGTCATTTGGCAATTATGAATTATAAATTATGAATTATAAATTATAAATTCTGAGTCACTGATTACTGTTTATATTAAAAATATTGATAGATTAAATGGGAATTATGCAGGGAACACTCAATGAAATCGATATGCGTAGCCTTCTGCAATTAATTGCTCGCAGTCAACAGACTGGAGAATTATTGGTAGAATACTATTCCCCTGCTTCGGTTGAGCTTACCCCTCCTCCTTCTTGGTATATCTTTTTTGTCAATGGACAGATTGCTTATACCACCCATTCTCATAGTCCATCGCATACTAGATTGCAAGAATATTTGCTTTACTATGGTATTTCTTCCCTGCCCGATGACGCTTCAATCACTAATCGAGTCACCATCAATGACCCCGAATATGGCTATCTTTGGCTGTTATTAGAAAAAAAAGTGATCAGCCCCCGTCAAGGGAAAGCTATTCTGGAAAGAATGATACAAGAAACCCTATTTGATTTATTTAACCTAGATCATGGCTATTTTCACTTTCAAAAAGGAATTGGCCTAACCCCTCAACTGGCTTATGTAGCGCTCGCTCCCCTAATCCCCAAAATCATCCAACAAGTCCAACAATGGAAACAATTCTACCCCCAGATTCGACAGCCAGAGCAATGTCTTTTTCTGAAAAACCCAACTGCCTTACAAACCACCCTACCCTCCTCAATTTACCACAGTCTTGTCCACTGGGCAGATGGACAAACCTCCCTACGTCAACTATCTCGCTATCTCAATCGTAACTTACTAACCCTTGCCAAAAGTATTTATCCCTATACTGAAAGAGGATGGTTACAGTTGATTCCATCTCTTTCTCTCCCCCATCAAAATTTAATCGGTTCTCCCGTCGATTCTGGCCTTAAAATTGTATGTATTGATGACGATCCCACAGTGGGTCAAATCATCGACACCCTATTAAAGGACTCAAAGTATGGTCTGACCTTCTTCAGTCATCCCTTAGAAGCGCTCAGTCAACTCTTTGAACTCCGTCCTGATGTCATTCTCTGTGATATTGCTATGCCGACCCTAAATGGTTACGAACTTTGTGGAATGCTGCGTCATTCCCATGCCTTTCGTCACACCCCGATCATTATGCTAACCGAAATTAATGAATTCCTAAATCGAGTAAGAGCGAGGATGGTGGGTGCAAACGACTACTTAACCAAACCATTGCTGCAAAATGAACTATTACCATTACTAGAACAGTATAGATCTTCCCCATCTTCATCTCGATTTGAGAATGATTAACAAAAGATTTATCAGTCCCTTGGCATTTTTAATGATCACTTTGGGCAACTTATAATTAGAAACTATAGACCTACGCACGCTCGGTTAGGACAATAGAAAATGATCCATCCTTTTGATAATCAATAGTCAGGGAAATCATTCTTCCTTCTTCCTTCTTAATGGCTGTGTTCCGCTATAACCCCCCTATTGAGGCTAATTGTATGACTGTCCTAATCCTACTTTCCTCATTTCCCCATAGGAATTTAACTGGCTCAAATAGTTTGCCAAAATCCTTAACCCAAAGGCCAAAGCCCGTTTATGTAGGAATATTAAGTAGAGTATAATGCAACCACGCTTATTGAATCAAAAGTATAAATTATGAGTAAAGTCTTAGTTGTAGAAGACAGCATTCCCCAACGTGAAATGATCTCTGACCTGCTGCAAAATAGTGGGCTCAAGGTGATGGTGGTTTCAGATGGGATAGAGGCCATGGAACAAATTCAACAGACCAATCCTGACTTAATTGTCTTGGATATTGTCATGCCTCGCATGAATGGTTATGAAGTCTGTCGTCGTCTGAAAGCTGATCCCAAAACCCGTAATGTTCCCGTAGTGATGTGTTCAGCTAAGGGAGAAGAATTTGATCGTTATTGGGGAATGAAACAAGGGGCAGATGCTTACATTGCCAAACCCTTTCAACCCATTGAATTAATTGGCACCATTAAGCAGCTTCTACGATAACACCAAGCAGTCTTTTCTCAGAGGAAGTATCATTATGGTTGGGAATCCACAAATTTTAAGCTCCACCGAACCAGAAGTATCGGGAGATTTGCCATCCCAAGCCCCAGAGGGTGAACTGCACTTGCGGTTCTATTTGCCCTCATCCGATGAATTTGCCCTCTCAGCTTCAGCCATTCGGGAAGTTGTGCAGCAATCACCTGATCGTATCACTCCAATTCCTAATGCATCTCCCCTGCTGTTAGGAACAATGAATTTACGGGGGCAAATTATCTGGGTAGCTGATTTAGGACAATTTTTAGAAAATCCTAACCCTTTAAATACAGATCGAGCAGAAATTCCTGTAATTGCTATTGAAAGTGAAGATAGCATCTTAGGATTAGCAGTTGATCATCTCGGAGAAATGGAATGGTTAGATAGTGAACAATTAAAACTCGATCCCGTCCTTTCTGATCAAATAGCTCCCTATGTTCAGGGAGAATGGGTGTTAAAAAACGAAGAAGAAACACAAGAGCTAAGGTTACTCGATCATGTTGCGATCTTACGATCAGCGAGATGGGTCACTTAAGTGGTAACCAGTAATTAATAAATAATCAATAATGACTCATTTAACCACCAACCCCAAACCTAAACCCCAATCCCTCGTACAGTAACCCCTGAAACTAGATCCCACAACTAAGGAGAGAGGCAAATGACCACAGGAACAGATTACGGAAAGTTGTACAATCAAGCTTATGCCAAGTATGGACAAGGTGAGTACGATGCGGCTCTAGTGCTAACCGAGCAAATGGAGCAGGAATTTCCCAACGATGTCCATCTGTTCCTGCTGCAAGGGAATATTTATTATGGACTACAACAATATGAAGCTGCCTGTCAGAAATACGAATCTGTGTTGGCGAGATCGGCCGAGTTAGGAGATCAGCCTCAAGTTCTAGACTATGCTCAACAAGGATTAGAACGAGCTCAACAGTACATGGCACAATTGCTTGATCCAGAATTAGCCTTAGCAGAAACAGAAGGAATTTCCCAGGCACAGCAAAATCGAAATAGGCAACTTCCGCCTGAGGAAGAAGATGATGAAGGGATTTTTGATTGGCAAGCAGAAGCAGATTCCTTATCTCAAGAAGACATGAATCTGGATGGGGCAGATTGGGATAGCGCTATTTTCGGCGATGAGGATTTTGGTGAACCCACCCTTGGTAAAGCTAATCAGAATGGAGGAAATCCCTTTGAAGATAGCGACGGAGAAACCAGTTTTAATCCTAACTTCATGGGGGATTCCACCTATCAAGAAGAGCGAAATCCCTTTGATACGTCCAGCGAAGACATTCCTCTTCCTTCTGCCTATGATCAGGCCGACTTTGAAGACGATCATGATTTTACCCCTGATGAGGGTCATCCCTCGTCCAATTCTCAACAGACATTTATGATGGCTCAAGATGACGATGAATCAGGGCTAGACGATTTTCCGTCCCTCAGTGGCTCAGATACCAGTTCTGATTGGGGGCAGATGGGCATGATGGAAGAAAGAACGGTGCAAGCACCCCCCGTCGGTTTTAAAGAAGAAGAAGATTTGATCGAAAATTGGGATGATATAAATGATTCTGACTTAGAAGACTTATCTGGGATAGATCTGGACAATTTAAGCGATATGTCCCAAAAATTGCCTGATTCAGGTCTATTTCCTGATGATATAGCAGGAAAACAACCTAGTTATCAAGATGCCACTTCCTCTAATAAAACAAGCGCTGATGCTGATGGGGATGTGTGGTTATCCTCGCCAATGGGAGAGGAGTCGAGTCTCTCGGAACTCAAACCAACAGTAGAAGTACAACAGGGGAAACTGGGCTGGTTAGTTAATGCACCTTTGGCCAAAAAACAATTGATCAGCGCTGGCATCACAGGTGTGGTTTCCACCCTCGCTATTTTATTCGTAGCAGGGGGAACAGCAGTCTTTAGTTCTAAGGACTCAACCCCCTCAACCGAATCCCAAGAACCTCAAACTCAGGAAGTTGAAAAACCCGCTAAAACTGGTGCGAATGTCTTTCTCTTAGCCTTAGTTGGGGGTGCAAGTAGCTTTTTGGTGGTCTTCCTCCTACTAGAGATTGTGAAACGTTATATCAAACGGACGCTCAATGATCTGACTGAACAGCTAAATGCTCTCTATAATGGTAACTATAACGTTAAGGCCACTGTTTATGGGACCGATGAATTTGGCAAGCTTTCCACTAAATTTAATCTTGTGGCACGGGAAGTTCACACAAAAACCAGTGAAGCGCTTGCTAGAGCAACAGAGGTAGAACAGGCCAGAGAAGATTTACAACGACAGGTTATTCGTTTGCTAGACGATGTAGAAGGGGCAGCAAGAGGCGATTTAACCGTAGAAGCAGAAGTAACTGCCGACGTTTTAGGGGCGGTGGCTGATGCGTTTAACCTAACTATTCAAAACCTACGGGAAATTGTGAAACAGGTTAAAAAAGCAGCCTTACAGGTGAATAAAGGGTCAACGGATAGTGAACTGTTTGCCCGTAATAATTCAGGGGATGCCCTACGCATGGCGGAGGAATTAGCCGTTACCTTGAATTCAGTGCAAATGATGACCGATTCCATCCAACGGGTGGCAGAAAACGCACGGGAAGCTGAAGAAGTTGCCCATACCTCTTCTATTACCGCCTTGAAGGGGGGAGAAGCCGTCGAACAAACGGTGGCTGCTATTTTGCAGATTCGGGAAACGGTATCGGAAGCGGCTCGTAAGGTAAAACGATTAGCGGAAGCTTCCCAAGAAATTTCCAAAATTGTGGCGGTGATTTCCCAAATTGCTAGTCGTACCAATTTATTAGCCTTGAATGCGTCAATTCAAGCAGCGAGAGCGGGAGAAGCAGGGAAAGGCTTTGCCATTGTTGCAGATGAAGTCCGTCAGTTAGCTGATCGTTCTGCTAAGGAACTTAAAGATATTGAGCAAATTGTCTTGCAAATTCAAAGTGAGACAGGCTCAGTGATGAAAGCGATGGAAGAAGGCATTCAACAGGTTATTAAACTGACTGATATGTCGGAACAGTCCAAATCTGCCCTAGAGGATATTATTGACGTATCTAATCGGATTAATACCTTAGTGCGTTCGATTACAGCAGATACGGTCAAACAACGGGAAAATTCCCGTGCGGTGGCGCAGGTTATGCAGTCAGTAGAATTAACCTCACAGGAAACCTCACAGGAATCTCAACGGGTAGCGGGTTCTTTACAGAAATTGGTTTCTATTTCTCGTGATTTGCTGACTTCAGTGGAAAGTTTCCAAGTTGAGGTAGAGTAGGTTATTCCAGTTACCAGTTACTACAATCTGAAAGTCGGTAGCTTGAAACCATTTTTTCCCTTGTCAATCACAATGTCAGTAGATGGAATGCCCAAGACAGCTTAGGGCTGAGGCGTTGTTGGGCTTTAGCCCCACCATCCTTATTTTTGCAACCAATTAAATATCGCTTTGATTCTTGATCTCCCATCAATTATCTTCTAGTAAGATGACACGCAGGAATTTTCCTTGCATTTCTTCTATTTTAGCCCATCTACGAATTCTTCCGTCTGGTTGTACTTCTTCCCGAATAGGATAGTTAATTGTTTGCTCTTTACTTTTAATGTTATTATTCGGATATAAAGCTTTATGATTACCGATTAATCTTATGGAATTCTTAACCCTTGCTGGTATTGGTACGATTATTCTAACAGCTGCTTTAACTCGTGGAACAGAAATGACATTAGAGGGGAGTATTGATCAATTAAAAAAGATTGTTCAACGTAAATCTCCTAACACCTTTAAACAATTAGAAGCAGCAGCAGAAAATCCTCAAGCATTACCGTCTTCTGAAACGGTAAACATGATGGCTGAAACGGTAAAAATGATGGCTAAGTTAATAGAAGAAGATGAAGAGGTTAAAAAAGTTGCGGAAACCATAGCAGAGGAAAATAAAAATAATCCTGATGTTATCAATCAGTTAGCGAAGATTAAAACAATAGGTTTAGAAGATTTTGAAGCGGAAGAATTAGAGGGGGAGATTGAACAAAAAGCGAAGAAGAAAACTAAAACCAATATGGAACAAACGGGGGCAAAGAGTGTTATAATTAAGGGTAAGGCAACGCTTAAGATTCATCAGAATATTGAATAATGGGAGAAAATAAATATGGAATTAATCAAGCTTCAGATTCCTTTACCGGTGAAAGCGTTACAATCATTTTGTCAACGTTGGGAGATTCAATCCTTAGAAGTATTTGGATCGATTTTAAGGGATGATTTTAATTTCAGTGAGAGTGATATAGATTTTTTAGCGACGTTTAAACCTTCCTCTCGATGGAGTTTATTGGATAGGGTAAGGATGGAATTTGAGTTGGAAGATTTATTACAGCGTAAGGTAGATTTATTAGATAGAAGGGAAATTGAAAAGAGTCCTAATTGGATACGACGTGAGAACATTCTAACATCGACGAGGGTTATCTATGAACAAGGATGATGGGACTCTTTTAGATATTAATCAATTTGCTCAAGAAATTCTTGAATTAACACAAGGAATGGATGAAGAAACTTTTGCTCAAAATCGTACCACTCAATTAGCGGTACTTTATGAAATAGCAGTGTTAGGGGAAGCAGTTAAGCGGTTATCCTTTGAGTTTCGAGACTGTCACCCTGAAATTCATTGGAAAGAGATTGCAGGAATGCGAGATAAAGTTATTCATAAGTATGATCGTGTTAAGATTAAGGTTGTTTGGCAAGTGATTCAGGTAGATATTCCTTTATTACTGCAACAACTTGAACCTTTATTACCTCAACCTTAGAAGATATTTATTAATCACATCCTCAAATAATCCTCTATAATGAATACAATCAAGAACTAAATTATGATACAATGAAGAGTAAGTGATAAGTGATCGCAGTTAAAGCCATGACACCTTGATGCTAATTTACCATGAAAAATAACTTTAAACAAACAGGAATTGAAAACTCAAGTTTTGGGGATAATGCTCAAATTGAGATCAATCAAGAAATTAATTTACCTCCTTCTCCTAAAAAGAATACAAATATTGAGAGTAATCTTCCCTTGAATACTAATAATTTTGTGGGAAGGGAAACGGAGTTAACAGCAATTCATGAGATTCTGAAAACAAGTAAGGGTGTCATTGTTTGTGCGGTGGAAGGGTTAGGGGGAATTGGTAAAAGTGCGTTAGCTTTAAGATATGCTGAGGAATATCTGGACTTTTATACAGCGCAATATTGGATAGGGTTACAGGTTTTTGATTTAGCGACGGAAGTGGTTAAGTTTGCGGGTAAGTATTTACAGATACCTGAAAATTTTACGGGGGAGAGTTTAGCGACACAGTGTCAATGGTATTGGGAGAATTGGTTACCGAAGGAAGGAAATTTATTGGTGATTTTGGATAATGTGTCAGGGGTGGAAAGTATTCCCGAAGCTGCGTTACCAAGGAATGAAAGAATTAAGGTGTTAGTGACGACAAGGGAACGAAATTTGAATGTTCAATTTGAGTCTTATCCGTTAGAGACGTTACCGTTAGATAAGTGTGAGGAGTTGTTAAGGAAAATTGTCGGGAAAAAGAAGGTAGAAAAAGAAAAGGATATTGTTGCAGAAATCTGTGAGACGGTGGGATATTTACCGTTGGGGGTGGAGTTATTGGGGGAATATCTTAGCAAGAAGCGTTATCTGTCTTTTGGGAAATTGCAAGGTGAGTTGAATCTTAAACATGATGCACTGAATAAAAAAAGAGAGTATAAAGAAATTAGTAATTTAGGGGTGATAGCTGCGATAGACTTAACATGGCAAGGTTTAACAGAAGCATCACAAAAGGTGGGAATGTTCTTGGCGGTTTTTGCACCCACAGAGATAGGGTGGGAGTTAATAGAAGAGATAGGAAAAGCAGCAGCAATAACAGAGGAGGAGTTAGAGACAGCAAGGGAAGAATTAGATAATTTTCATCTGATTAAAGCAACTAATGAGGACTGTGATTTTTATACGGTTCATCCGTTGGTCAGGGAGTTTTTTGCGCTACAGTTAAATGAGCGTTCCGATGCCAAATCTTTGTATGAACAAGCATTTATTGTAAAGCTGCTTTCCGTTGCGAAGGACATTCCTTATGCGTTGACAGTGGATAAAGTCAAACAGCTTGACCCCATTATTCCCCATTTAAAACATCTTAGCGAAACCCTCTTAGATGAGATTCCTAACCCAGAGGATAATTTATTTTGTGTGTTTGTGGGGATAGCAAGATATTATAACGGACAAGGACAGTATGAGTTAGCAGAAATTCCTTATCAAAGATGTGTCAAAGAAATAAAATCTCGGTTAGGAGAGGATAGTGAATATTATTCAAGTAGTCTTGGCAATTTAGCCATTTTATATGAATCTCAAGGACGTTACACAGAAGCAGAACCTTTGTATATTCGTGCGCTATCTATAGATGAACAGCAATTAGGAGAAAACCATCTTTCTATTGCTACCGGACTCAATAACTTAGGAAGTTTATATCATAATCAAGGACGTTACAGTGAAGCAGAACCCTTATTAATTCGTGCGCTATCGATAACAGAACAGCAATTAGAAGAAAATCATCCCTCTACTGCTACCAGTCTTAATAATTTAGCAGGGTTATACTTTGCTCAAAGAGATTACAGTGAAGCTGAACCTTTGTATATTCGTGCGCTTTCTATATGGGAACAGCAATTAGGAAAAAATCATCCCTATATAGCACAAAGTCTTAATAATTTAGCAGGTTTGTATCATTATCAAGGACGTTACAGTAAAGCAGAACCTTTGTATATTCGTGCGCTATCGATAAGAGAACAGCAATTAGTAGAAAATCATCCTGATACAGCACAAAGTCTTAATAACTTAGCAGGGTTATACCGTTCTCAAGGACGTTACAGTAAAGCAAAACCTTTGTATATGCGTGCGATAAATATTTTACAAAACACAGTCGGAAATGACCATCCCAACACACAAATGGTGATGAGAAATTATCGTATGATGTTAAGTCAATCTCAACTTCAGCCATCTTTAGATAAAATTTTAAAGGAAAAGATTATTAAGCGGAAGAAAAGTTAATTTATTGTCTTAACTGTGATTTGTGTGATTAAATGATGGACTATGATTGGAATTATGAATTATGAATTATGAATTGTGAAGGAGTTGAGAGAAGGGTTAAGTTATCTTCAGCGATACAAGACCATCAAGGATTTTATATAATTCGTATTGACAATTATCGCCTTGGACTTTATCTAGAAGGAAATATGGTTGCTTTAGTGCGTCTGCTTCATCGCAAAGATATGTATCGTTATTTTCCTTAATCAGTTTATTCCCTGTAATAACTAAGACTGTTGTAATTAATAGCGTTCATAGTTGATAACCTCAGTGATGGTTGAATCTTAATTTTCCATTTGTAAATGAATCGCTTCTATAATTTTACTATCCCATTCAGGATCATCATAAGCAATAGCAACATTATTAGTCCGAGACTGTCTTCTATCCATATAAGCAGAAAAGGCATCTTTATCATCCTTGTGAGCAATTAAATATTGCTTTAATCCCTGCTCACTCATCTTACAATAATCAATTTTTTTCTTCATGACTTCACCTCAATAAAGTTTTCTTGTATCAAATTTTGACACTTTCTCCCTGCTTCTACTGCTTGCTTCATTAGCTTTCTTCCTTTAGCAAAATCACCTTGACTAAAAGCTACATTTGCATCATGGCTCAATTGTGCTGCTTGACGAGAAAAATTTTGAATGTTTTCTTTGATTATATCCATAATTGTGTCAATTCACTCTCCTCAATTTTTGATACAAAGTAATAAACTTATGATTGATCAGATTGTAAATGAGGAATAAGTTTATCTTCCCAATCATCATTA
The DNA here is from genome assembly GCA_051439665.1 of Microcystaceae cyanobacterium. Taxonomy (GTDB): domain Bacteria; phylum Cyanobacteriota; class Cyanobacteriia; order Cyanobacteriales; family Microcystaceae; genus JBGTGT01. Next base: position 13,890 of record JBFRWQ010000463.1, read on the forward strand.
TCTAAGTCTATAGTAATCATTTTACCCTCTGCTTTAGAACGATCAACATAAGCATAAAAAGCATGAGTATCTTCTCGATGAGTTAATACATACCGTCTTAAGTCTTCTAAACTAAGACTGTTATAATTAATAGTGTTCATGGTTCATAGGCTCCTGATGGTTTAATTTCAAAATCTAAATTTTGTGCTAAGACATATAAATTGCCTGTTCTTTCATCAATTCTAACTAATTCAATATTGCGGTATGGCCATTGGGTATAAATGGCATTAGTTAAACGATAGCATAAACGATAAAGTCCTTGAGCTTGTTGATCAGTTGGGTTCATAGGGAAACACTACTTTTAATATTACTCATTTTTATTATAAACAGCAACATATCACCCTTTATCTCTTGTCTCTATCCCACCCATAGACAAAATCTTATTGCAAAATTCCTTACAACATTCCAAGCAAAGACCCCTAAAACTGTAAGATTATTTTAAGACGTGCCAACTTAAAACAAGGGAAAAATTATGACTGTTGCCAGCACAATACCAGCATTTTGTCAAGGAATTAAACATTTTGGCAAAGACAACCCTGAATATGAAAAATATATTGCTGAAAGCGCTATCAAAGAGGGAGAAAAAGCGATTTCTTCCCCTAGTGACTCAGTGGCGGTTTACCAAACCCTACTGGCTGCTGATGCTTTACGTTATCTTACTTTACAAACCACCGCTACCAAATCATCTGGCCACCCTGGGGGGTTTGCCAGTATTGCTGATACCATTGCAGCCTTAGTGATGTTAGGCCACAAAAATATTCTTACTGAAGTGGGACACCATGCTCCTGGTTTCTATAGTAATATGTTCCTAGACCGTTCCCTCGAAGAGATGGGAATTAAAACGGTGGAACAAATGGGAGAGCGCTTTCGGGAGATGAACGGACTTTTAGGGCATCTTTCGGGTCAAATCCCTGGCTTATTAAATCCTGCCGGTCCATTAGGACAAGGACAACATTTCGCTATGGCGGGCGCTAAATTACATCCTGGTGTGTTGTTCCCTGTTACTATTGGGGACGGGGGACTAGGTGAACCCTATATTATGAGCAGTTTTGGTCATTTTAATACGGCTTATCCCAATGTTACTAATTTCTTACCCATCTTAGTCTGGAATGGTTATTCCCAAGAACATCACAGCATGGTATCCACTAAAACCAATGCAGAGATGATTGCCTATTGGCAAGGAAATGGGTTTGCTGAAGTCATCTTAGTTGATGCGAAAGACTTCGATGATAGCAACCAAGGAGGGGACTATGTAGATAGTACTCAATTTTCTGGGTCAGGGCGCTTAAACTTTGTCAAAGCTGTTTTAGAAGCAACAGATAAGGCTGCTAAGTCAGCGCTAGGGGGTAAATTAACTGTATTAATTGTTAAACAGCTTAAAGGAGCAGGTGTTCACAAACGGGGCGCAAAATCCCATAATTTATACCCTGGGGATAACCTAGAAAAAGATTACATTATTAGTGCGCTACAAGAACGGGCTTTATCACCCCAAGGATGGGATATAGTACGCACGAACTTTGAACGAGCAGCAGGGGGTCCTGCGTCTCAGCAGGTTGTGACGGAGAAGGTGTTACCTTTACCCGACTTAGGGAGTCTTCCGTTGAATGAATTTCCTGTCCAGGGAGATAAACAAATAGCAACCACTGCGATGGGTGAATTAGTGGTTCATGTGGGACAAAAAGACCCTAATTTTGTTGTTACTAATGCGGATGGTAACGCAGCATCGGGAATCAATAACATTAATATTGGCTTGAAAATTGTTCATCCAACGGTTGATGACCTCTATTTTCAACAACCCCAAGGACAAGTGTATGAACCCTTGAGTGAGGATGCTTGTTCGGGTTTAGCAGCAAGTTTAGCCTTATTTGGCGCTCGGACTTTATGGTGTTCCTATGAGTCTTTTGCGATTAATGGTCTTCCGATTTGGCAAACCGTAACCCAAGCAATGGCTGAGTTACGAAGACCAACCCCTTCTACTATTACCTTATTCACCGCAGGAGCGCTAGAACAAGGGCGTAATGGTTGGACTCATCAACGGCCTGAAATTGAAAATTATTTTGCTGCAATGATGCGCAATGGCAATGTGTTTCCTCTATTTCCTTGTGATGCAAATAGTATTCAAGCTTGTTATGAATGGGCGTTAAATACGAAGAATAAGGGAGTTACAATTACGGCGAGTAAATCACCTTTACCCATTCGGACAACCTTGGCACAAACCCGTCAAGCGCTCCATGATGGTGGGGTTATTTTACACGAAACAGAAGGGAAGAAAAAAGTTACCTTTGCGGTGATTGGCGACATGACTTTAATTCCCGTTTTTGATGCAGCTACCCGTTTAGAAAATGAAGGGTTAGGGGTGCGAATTGTTTCTATTATTAATCCTCGTCGCTTATATCGTCCTGATGATGTTGCGTGGGAAACTTGTACCGAGAAAGAGAGTCATTTCTTAGATGATGATGGCTTTGAAAACTTATTCGGTGGTGATGCTTTAATTGGGGTAACAGGGGGAAGTTCTGCTATGTTAGAACCCATTATGTTACGTTCTAATTGTAAGCGAGATACCTTTGCATGGAAACGAGGCGAAACGGCTTCTAGTGCTGGTCAAATTATGGCCTTTAATGGCTTAACGGCTGAAGCGCTGAGTGAGAGAGCGAGCGCTTTAGTTAAATAGGGTTATGATTGATAGGGTGGGAACTTTACTGTTTATCCCACCTTATTTTACTGGTGTACAATTAGAATGTATCTGTTCTTACCTTTCTTTATTGGATGAAGCTTGAAGTAGTACTACCCATTATTATCTCTCTGATTAGTTTAACTGTATCAATTACAGTAGCCTACACTGCTTACTTTAAACCAGCAAAGATTCAAATGTTAGCAGGTCGCACTTTGATTATTGCTAATAGTTTCATTTTAGATCCGCAAACACAACAACCACAATGGGGAGGACTTTCATTAATTTTACCTTTAACCTTCTATAATTGGAGTCCAGCAGGGAGTTCTATTTACAGAGTTAGATTGATAATTGGACGTAATGATAATCAAGCACGTAACTTTGATATGATTTGGACTAAATTTATTGAATTCTCTGATGGGGGTACAAACTTGGAGATTGAATCCATTGTACACCCGATTCCCATTGCGGGTAAATCTTCAATTGTTAAGTTTATTCAATTTGATTGGAATCCTTTTAGACAAGAGAAAATAGATATTAGAGAAGGACAGTATCAACTAAAGTTGTATGCTTGGACAGGTAATAACCAAAAGCCAGATTTGAAAGAAACAATGAATTTTATTGTAACAAATGAACAAGCAGTAAGGTATCAACAAAGTGTTCAAAATAATGAAACAACCCCGATTGATATTACATTAGGAGAAACAAGACAGCCAAATAACGTAATAACCAGACAAGATATTGAGAATGATTATGGTTAAACTTTATTAGCTTTGTTGTTTCTAATTGTCTAATTTTAAATTTTACTCAAAAGGAGAATCCTAAATCATGAACAACAATTTCAATCAAGGATACACCATTAAATCTGGACAACAGAATTTTACAGGAGATATTCGTCAGTATCATTCTGGTTCAGGTGATAATGTTGCAGGAAATAAAGTAATGAATAATTACGATTCGTCTTTATCTTCCAGTTTAACTCAAGCAGTTGAAGAAATAAACAATTTGCTGGAGGATTTAGACAAAGCATATAGCAGTCCTGTTATGGTTATTGCAAAAGCTATTGAAGCAATTGATAGCAATTCTACTCTTAAAAGGAAGTTTGTTAATGCACTAAAATTAGCAGGTATTGATGCTTTTCGTCAACAAATCAATCACCCTTCTGCTGAGATAATCATAGCTGCTGGTAAAGAATTTATCAAAGCAGAGAAATAGATTGAAATGACTCAATATATTGCTACCCTCCATAAAGATCAAGATAGTGACTATGGGGTTCAATTTTATGATTTTCTTGGGTGTATTAGCGCTGGAGAAACCATAGAAGAAGCCAGAAAAATGGCTACAGAAGCACTTATCGGTCATCTTACTTTTATGATAGAAGATGGTGATCAAATTCCTCAACCTAGTACTTTAGAAACAATTTTAACCGATCAAGATCATCAGGATGCTATAGCTTATCTAGTGATTGAGGTGAATGTAGAAGGATTGAGTGAGGGAGCGCTCGCTTTAGTTAACTAGGGTTATGATTGATAGGGTGGGAATTTTTACTTTTTGTCCCACCTTATTGTATTGTTGGTTGATACTTAATAGACGGATTAAACACTATGATTAATTTAAGAAAGGAAGTTTGCTATGAATTTATTGATGATCAGGTCATAGAAATTTTTGATAAATATAAATGGTCACTTCAATACTTAGGAGTTAGATTTTCTCAAGAAATACTAGAAACAATTGTGGATTGCTCATTTCATTTAGAAAATTCTTTGATCGCTTTTTGTGCTTGGATTTTATGGAAAAAAGAGAAAGGTGATATATTTAATCATGAAACACTAAATAGTATCTTAATTGATGCTTTACAAGAAGCGTGGAATCCTACTGATTTTCAAAAAAAATATTTAAAAGAACATGACTATATTTTGAAATCTCCACGAGAATTAATTTGGGAAGAAGCAGGAAAAATTTTAGGATATGAGTTGAGGAATAGGACTCTCGCTGACATTACAGAAAATTATAACTTAATTTTTATGGATAATCTAAAACTTACGTCAGATGATGAAAATAAGCTTAAAGAGTTACAAGAATATATTAATGAATTAAGAAAGTCATTGATATAAAATCACTGCTTTATCAGGATCGTTTTCTGTTAATTGATCATAATTTGATAATCGTGCAGAAGAAAAAATAGAACTAAGATGGAACTGTGTAACAGTTATATATAGCCTTTGTTGGTATATTGAGGTCAATAATGATTAATATAGCAATCTGTAATGATATGTGAAAAGCTAGAACATACTAGGACATAATAGTATTATGTCCCTACAAATACCATCCTCGTAGGGATTTAACACGGTTAAATCCTGCCCCTAATTTTCTCACAACCTAAAAATGTTATTTACTCATCCTCATATTCGTAAAGCTAAAAAGGTAGAATAAGATGGTATTTCTATTAATATCTCTTTGCAATGAATTAATAAGGTTAATAAGTATTTGATCTGAAGATAACTAATTCATCAATCAAGTTCTTTTTAATGAACGGTTTTTATTAGCCTCGAAATTAATTTCGAGGTGGGTGATGATGGTGAGTCGTTAATTTTTTGTATGATGAAGGTTAAAGATGTGGTTATTGATTCCATCTTATCATAAATTGATCTGAATTCTCACAAACACCGCCTTGCCATGAATTGACAAGGCTCATAAGTACCGTTATCTAAAGATAACTATTTAATTTATAGTTAACCGTTAATTGAACCAATAGACTTGCCTGATGTCCACTCACCATAGATAATCTAGGATTATTATCCTTTAACCACTAGGAGACATCGTGACTCAATCTCTCATTCCTGTTATTCTAGCAGGTGGCAAAGGCGAGCGCTTTTGGCCCCTCAGTCGTAAACATCGCCCTAAACAATTCCTTTCCCTCGATGGAAGTGGTATTAGTTTATTGCAAAGTACCGCAGAGCGCTTGTTACCCCTTGCCCACACATGGGATAATCTTTGGGTGATTACATCGGCTTTAATTGCAGATGGGATTAAGCAACAATTACCCCAACTTCCTGAGCATAATTGTCTCATTGAACCCCAAGGAAAGGATACTGCACCTGCGGTGGCATGGGCAACCTTAGAAGTCACAAAACAACACGGTAAAGATGCCATTCTTGGCTTTTTCCCTGCTGATCATTGTATTGGAAATCAAGGGGCTTATCAAGAAACCTTAGAAGCGGCTGCTAAAATCGCTGCTCAAGAAGATGCAATTGTTACATTAGGCATTACCCCTGATTATCCTTCAACGGGCTATGGTTATATTGAACAAGGTGAATTATTAGAAAAAGTCGGTGAGTTAGGCATTTATAAAGTCACTCGCTTTACCGAAAAACCAGATGTTACCACAGCAGAATCTTTCTTAAAAACAGGAAAATTTAGTTGGAATAGCGGAATGTTTATTTTCCGTGCCGAAGTAGTTTTAAATGAATTAACAAAATATGCACCAGAGATGTTAACGCTATTAAAAGAAAAAGGTCAAGAGGCTTATGCAACTTTAGATAAAATTAGTATTGACTATGCTTTAATGGAGAAAACCCAATTAGCGACAGTGATTCCTGCTGACTTTGGCTGGGATGATTTAGGGGACTGGAATGCCTTAGAGCGCTTACAAGCTGAGAAACAAGAGAATGTAGAATTGGGTCGTCATGTCAATTTAGATACTAAAGGGGCAATTGTTTATAATGATAATGAGGATGAAGTGATTGTTACTATTGGACTAGAAGATGTGGTGATTGTGCGAGAAGGTAAAGCAACCTTAGTCGTTAACAAAAACCGCACCCAAGATATTAAAAAAGTCTTAAAATTATTGCAAGCAGATAGCAGTTTAGAAACATTCCTCTAGAAAATAGGACTCAGACGATAGTGGCAGGGGCAGGTTTTAAACACTTATTTGGGCTAGTCGTCATAACTGATGGGCTAAACCTGTTCATACTTGTGTTTAAATCCTCCTGCGAGGTATAAGTTTCCCTAGCTACCATTTATTAAGTAAGCCATCAATTTTTGCAGAAGACAGACTGATCACTTTATAGTAAGGAAATAATGTTTTCTCTCTAATTCCGAGTGATGCCGTGGTCTGGATTTTAGTAATTATTCTGTTGGCCTGTATTCCTGCAATTGTCTCCCTCTTCTTGATTCGTAAAGCAAAACAGCGATTTCATCGACGAATGAGGGGAATTCGGCAGCGTTATTCCTATCGTCGTTCCTTAGATTATCCCCCTTCTCCTCCAAAATACATTGGAGATATTACCTGTGCTTACAATGCTCGTTCTCCCTATCTTCGCTGTGCTATGAATCCCTGTGGCCCCTGCGAAGACTGTTCTTCCTACGAAAAGCGATAATCTTATTTTAAAAAGACTACGATAACATCCGATTGTTCCATGACTGACCTTCAAAATCAAGTAATTTGGCTAACAGGGGCTTCTTCTGGTATTGGAGAAGCTTTAGCTTATCAGTTGGCTGCTAGGGGAGGAAAACTCATTTTATCTGCCCGTCGGGAGAGTGAATTGCAGCGAGTCGCCCAACATTGTCAAGCACAGGGGGGAACAAATGTTCGAGTTTTACCCCTTGATTTAACTTTATCTGATACCTTACCAACAAAAGCAGAACAGGCGCTTAATTTTTATGGCAAAGTAGATATGCTGATTCACGGAAGCGGTATTTCTCAACGGGCTACGGTGGTGGAGACTGCTATGGCGGTAGAAAGACAAATTATGGAGATTAATTTTTTTGGTGCGATCGCACTTACTAAATTTATCTTACCCCAATGGCAACAAAAACAGTCAGGTCATGTTGTGATTATTAGCAGTGTGGTGGGTAAATTTGGCACAGTGCAGCGCTCAACTTATGCTGCTTCTAAACACGCCTTACACGGTTATTTTGACTCTTTGCGGGCTGAAGTGGGACAGGATAATATAAAAGTTACTCTTATTTGTCCAGGGTATGTTAACACGCCTATTTCTTTAAGCGCTTTAACGGCAACAGGTGAAAAGTTAAATAAGATGAGTATTAATCAAGCTAATGGCATTTCATCAGAAGAATGTGCGGTTAAAATTATTAAGGCTATTGAAAGCAATCAACAAGAAGTTTATATTGGCAAGGCTGAAGTGTTAGCTGTCTATCTCAAGCGCTTTTTTCCTCGTCTATTTGCTCAATTTGTTCCTAAGTTTGTCCCTAAGTAAGTAATCAGTTAACCATTGTCGCCCAATATGGCGTTTAAACATTGAATTGAGTAATCTAAAAAAAGAAATAAAATTAGATTTTCCTGAGCCATTCGCTCCAATTAAAACATTTACCTTATTAAGTTCTATATCTAAAGAACGAATTGATTTATATCCGTTTAACTTTAAGTTTTTGAGCATAGTTATTGTTAATTTAAAAAGCTTATTCCATAACTCTGCAACAAACTGGAAGCTTGTTTTACTATAACCGATAAAATAATTCTTGCCATACTTTATTAGTAAGCGTTATTCTAAAAGATGGGAGATTAGACAGAATCTATTTCCATTTCAAACGTCCAAATAACAAGGTATTCACTTAATATGGCGATTATTGCCCTAAAAGCCTGGTATTTAGAAAAATATGAACCGATTCGAGAGGTAATTCAGCGCTCTCAAGACTTACGATTGAGTCGTAATAGTTTGTTAAAATCAGGATTAAGAGCAGATTTCCTAGATGATAGCGCTAAGATAGAAAGTTCTGCTTGGTTTCAGCGCTATTTAGATGGAGATAAGGTTGAATTTTATATCGAAGGAAGCGGTGGGTATGCGATCGCAAATATTGACCTCATCTCCCATGAAATTTATTTTACCAAACAAGATGTAACAGCTACCCTAGATCCAATTATCTATTTTAGTCCTCAGTCTGAATATATTTTTGCTTCAGAAGCAATTCGTTCTGTCTTGAACAATACCCTTGAAACCTTTAATCAACTTTCTCGTCTTCCCCTCACTTTAGAAGAAGCAAATCGCCCTCTTAATGCACCTGTACGATTAAGTGATAGTCATTTGCGTAAAATTCGGAAAAGTCTCTTATATATCGCTGATGGAACAGCTATTGCTCGCATTCAACGGGAAGATAATCCTTCTGCTATCCTCAATTCAATGGTGTGTGTGGAATTGGGATATGCTGTACAATGTAAGCGCCCTGGACAAATTCTCTTAGTAAGAATGGAGAGGGATGATTTAAAAGGTGATTTTCCTTTAGAATTACCTAATCATCGTCAATTGAGCGTTAAAACAGTTAAAGAACTTGAAACGACCCTACCGACAATGGTAGAAACATTATTACAGCGCTTTGCTCTATAAAATGAATAAATTTCCTTTAAATCTATTAACATATCCCTTAAGCAGTTTATTAGTGCTTTTAACCCCTTCTTTTTCCCAAGCAAAACCCATTGTCTATGATTTTACCGTTAATGTGACAGAAGGCGCATTACAAGGAAGCTCCTTTCAAGGCTTCTTTATTTACGATGATGAAAGGTTAAACGGTTCTGGGAAAGAGGAAATAGGCGTTGAACAGGGTTTAAAAGTCTGTATGACCTTTTTTGACCAAAATTACCCAGAAAACAAGGATAGTAATTATCCTGAATTCCCCAAATTAACTTTAAATGATGGAGAGGTGGAAAAATTGGATTTTTGGATCGAAGAAAATCAACGGTTACAATGGTGGAATCGAGAAGGGTGGGAAGTTAACGCAACTAAACGAGAATCATCTGAAGAATTACCAGTTTGTTCTTAGAAACGTAAAATTATGACCAAAATTGTTATTATTGGTGGAGGAGTAGTCGGTGCAGCGATCGCCTACGAGTTAAGTCAAGATACCACCTTAGATATTACCTTAATCGAAAAACAAACCCCAGCATCTGGTTCAACGGGTGCAGCACTAGGGGTATTAATGGGGATTATTAGTCATAAAATAAAAGGTCGTCAGTGGAGATTGCGCAAAAATAGCTTAGAACGCTATGAAACCCTGATTCCTGAACTAGAACAATTAACAGGTGCAAGGATTCCCTACAACCGTCAAGGGATTTTAAAATTACTCAGTCAAGATGAAGACTTGGAAAAGTGGGAAAATTTAGTCATCAAAAGAAAAGAACAAGGTTATCCGTTAGAAATTCTCAACCAATCCCAGATTCTTAATATATTTCCCCATCTAAACTTAGACAACTTTCCCTATGGTATTTATTCTAGCAGCGATCGCCAACTGGATCCCCAAGCATTGACCCATGCTTTGATTAAAGGTGCGTCGTTAAGGGGGGTTAATTGTCAATTTGGCTTCAATGTGCAAAATATTCTCTTTGAGAGTCAAGAAGACCCCAATAAACGTCAATGCACAGGGATTCAAACTAGGGATGGTATTATTAACCTTGATTATTTAATTATTGCTGCTGGTTTAGGGTCAACGCCTTTAACGACCTATTTACAGCAAACCGTTGATATTAAGCCTGTTTTAGGACAAGCACTACGCTTAAGCCTAGAGTCTCCTATAAAAAGCGATTTTAGCCCTGTTATTACTGCCAACGATGTTCATATTGTTCCTCTGGGAGAAACAGACTACTGGGTAGGTGCAACCGTAGAATTTCCCAATCAAGAGGGTAAGATTGAAGATAATCCCCAATTATTAGAAGAGGTAAGGGAATCTGCGATCGCTTTTTGTCCCTTCTTAAAAGAGGGTAAAATTGTGCAAACATGGTCAGGAAGACGGCCTCGGCCACAAGGACAGGGTGCGCCCATTATTCAATGGTTAGAGGGTTATAATAACGTGATATTAGGAACAGGTCATTATCGCAATGGAGTATTATTAGCACCTGCTACTGCTTTAGAAATTAAGCAATTGTTAGATTAAGAATGTTTGAGTAGCTCTTCGGAAATCGTATCCTTAACTAGATATCGACTTACTCTTTCCACTTTCGCCCTATTACTAATCCCCACGCAAATTTGATTATTCAAATATACAGTAACCGATTCGGGTTGATGACTTCTCTCTTAATCTTCTGCTGTTTTTGCCACTTTTTCTAAATGATGAAAGTAAGTAGCGTCTGTGCCATAAGGTACTTTTTTTATATTCTATCAAGCCTTCATCTGCCCCAAATCTTAAAAAAATATAAATACTTAGATGTAGAGGAATTACGCCCCAATTATTGCCCTTACGATACCAGACTAATCTTTGGCCTGTGCTAGAATCAGCAATACTAGGATTACCCCCTACCTTAGCTAGGGTAAAACCAGAGCGAGATAGGGGGGATATAGCAGCTCTGTGATGGAACGAATTAAATCATGTTTGAACGCTTTACAGAAAAAGCAATTAAAGTAATTATGTTGGCTCAAGAGGAAGCTCGTCGTCTCGGCCACAACTTCGTCGGGACTGAACAAATTCTTCTAGGGTTAATCGGAGAAGGAACGGGCGTAGCCGCCAAAGTTCTGAAGTCAATGGGCGTAAACCTCAAGGATGCTCGGATTGAGGTGGAAAAGATCATTGGTAGAGGCTCAGGCTTCGTGGCTGTGGAAATTCCTTTCACTCCCAGAGCCAAACGGGTATTAGAACTCTCTTTAGAAGAAGCTCGTCAATTGGGTCACAATTATATCGGGACCGAACACCTCCTCTTAGGTTTGATTCGTGAAGGGGAAGGGGTGGCCGCCCGTGTCTTGGAAAATCTAGGGGTGGATCTGTCGAAGGTTCGCACCAGTGTGATCCGTATGCTAGGAGAAAATACAGAGGTCACGGCGGGGGGTGGCTCTTCTGGCCGCAATAAAACCCCAACGTTGGATGAATTTGGCTCGAATCTGACTCAATTGGCTTCGGATAGTAAGCTGGATCCGGTGGTCGGTCGTCAAAAGGAAATTGAACGGGTGATTCAAATTCTCGGTCGTCGGACGAAAAATAACCCTGTGTTGATCGGTGAACCTGGGGTGGGTAAAACTGCTATTGCTGAGGGTTTGGCGCAACGGATTGCTAATAAGGATATTCCTGATATCCTGGAGGAAAAACGGGTTGTTACTCTCGATATTGGCCTATTGGTGGCTGGTACTAAGTATCGGGGTGAGTTTGAGGAACGTCTCAAGAAGATTATGGATGAAATCCGTCAAGCTGGCAATGTGATTCTGGTGATTGATGAGGTTCATACTTTAATTGGTGCGGGGGCGGCTGAGGGTGCGATCGATGCTGCTAATATTTTGAAACCTGCTTTGGCTCGTGGGGAGTTGCAATGTATCGGTGCAACGACTTTGGATGAGTATCGTAAGCATATTGAACGGGATGCGGCTCTCGAACGACGGTTTCAACCTGTGATGGTGGGTGAGCCTTCGGTGGATGAGACGGTGGAAATTCTCTATGGTTTGCGTGAGCGCTATGAGCAGCATCATAAGTTGAAAATTTTGGATGAGGCGCTGGATGCGGCGGCTAAGTTGTCAGACCGCTATATTTCTGACCGCTATCTGCCTGATAAGGCCATTGATTTAATCGATGAGGCCGGTTCTCGTGTGCGGTTGATTAATTCTCAGTTGCCTCCTGCGGCTAAGGAGTTGGACCAGGAGTTACGGGAAATTCTCAAGCAAAAGGATGATGCGGTGCGTTCTCAGGATTTTGATAAGGCGGGGGAATTGCGCGATCGGGAAATGGAGATTAAGACGGAAATTCGCTCGATTGCTTCGGCTAAGAAGGGTGAGGATGGGTCTGATGAGCCGTTTGTTGATGCGGAGGAAATTGCCCATATTGTGGCTTCTTGGACGGGGGTTCCGGTTAATAAGTTGACGGAAACGGAGTCGGAGAAGTTGCTGCACATGGAGGATACTTTGCATCAGCGTCTGATTGGTCAAGAGGATGCGGTGAAGGCGGTGTCTCGTGCCATTCGTCGGGCCCGGGTGGGTCTGAAAAATCCTAATCGTCCGATTGCGAGTTTTATTTTCTCAGGTCCGACGGGTGTGGGTAAGACGGAGTTAACGAAGGCGCTGGCGGCTTATTTCTTTGGCTCTGAGGAGGCGATGATTCGTCTGGATATGTCGGAGTTTATGGAGCGCCATACGGTGTCTAAGTTGATTGGTTCTCCTCCTGGCTATGTGGGTTATAACGAGGGGGGACAGTTGACGGAGGCGGTGCGTCGTCGTCCTTATACGGTGGTGCTGTTTGATGAGATTGAGAAGGCTCATCCTGATGTGTTCAATATGTTGCTGCAAATCCTTGAGGATGGACGGTTAACGGATGCTAAGGGTCGGACGGTTGATTTTAAGAATACTTTGTTAATCATGACCTCTAATATTGGGTCTAAGGTGATTGAGAAAGGTGGGGGCGGTTTAGGCTTTGAATTCGAGGAAAATGAAGCCCAAGCCCAATATAATCGCATTCGTTCTTTGGTCAATGAGGAGTTGAAGAATTATTTCCGTCCTGAGTTCCTCAATCGTCTCGATGAGATTATTGTCTTCCGTCAGTTGAATAAGGAGGAGGTTAAGGAAATTTCGGAAATCTTGTTACGGGAGGTGTTTGCTCGTCTGGTTGAGAAGGAAATTAGCCTCAAGGTGACGGATAAGTTTAAGGAACGGATTGTGGAGGAGGGATATAATCCTGCTTATGGGGCAAGACCGTTACGTCGTGCGATTATGCGCTTGTTAGAGGATGTTTTGGCGGAGGAAATTCTGTCGGGGCGTGTTAGTGAGGGCTGTACGGCGACGGTTGATCTCGATGAGGATGGTAAGGTCAAGGTGTTGGCCACTGAAGAGAAAAATCCTGATTTGTTAGTTAAGGCTACTGATTAGGGTTGTTTGTGTTAGGACTGATGGTGGTTAATTTTAATGCCTGATACCTGACACAAGCATAATTGTACGGGTTCCAGTTGTAGGGGCAGGGTTACCTTGGACAGGGCAACTCTGCCCCTACTTTTTGGTTTGTCAAATCCCAAGGTAAAACGGTATATTAACGAGAGGATATTCTCGTATAGAATATAGTGAACAATCGGAAACGGTAGATGGAACAAGTCTTTAGGAAAGCAATAAAATAGAACACTTAGACTATTTTGCGCCCCAGGGTAGGTGTTAAAATGATTGTCATGGCAAAAATCGCTGAAACGTTTGTGGTGTCTTGCTTTGAGGGCTGTTGGCTGTCCGAGGACGGGGCGCACCATACACAGCAAGGGTTTCAGCGTTTTTATGCTATAATAAGAGGGAAGCTAAACCCTATTTTTTGGTGTGGGACGGAATCGAACCTCGAAAACCTAATACTGACTGGCTTTCAGACTCCCGCAGTTTAAACTACTATTAATCCCTATGAGGGATTGAAACTCAAGGGTAAAATCCGCTAGAAAATTACCAGATGTGTTTAAACTACTATTAATCCCTATGAGGGATTGAAACTTGTGGCACTGGCACGCTAAACCGACACCAGACAGTTTAAACTACTATTAATCCCTATGAGGGATTGAAACTATATCATTATTTGATTCTAGACTGTTATCTGTAGTTTAAACTACTATTAATCCCTATGAGGGATTGAAACATCACATTTGATACTATTCAATTGCACTAATCAGTTCAGGAGAACTATGTTATATCAGGTTTGGATAGGTCGTCAGAAGGTTTAATTAATACAAAAGAATGACACAAGCAAAAAATATTTGACCAACATCTTGTCAAAATGATTCTTCGTTTGTTATGCTAGTTAAGCACGAGAGAAAAAGCTTCGCCAGGATAGCTCAGTTGGTAGAGCAGAGGACTGAAAATCCTCGTGTCGGCGGTTCAATTCCGCCTCCCGGCATCAATATAATCTTAGATCCCCGTAAACACGGGGATTTGTCTTAATTAGGTTACGGTAAATCCGTATGACCCATGAGATAACGATCGCACTCCCGTGCCACTTCTCGACCTTCCTTGAAAGCCCAAACCACCAGACTTTGACCCCGACGACAATCACCGGCGGCAAAGACACCTGGTAAGCTGGTTAAATACTTGCCTTCTGGCGCTTGAATATTACTACGGGCATCCGTCTCTAAGCATAAAGCCTCAACTAAAGACTGTTCAGGTCCAAGAAAGCCCATCGCTAACAACACTAACTGGGCGGGAATCACTTTTTCTGTTCCAGGGACTGGATTAGGAATAAAACGGCCTTGATCATTTTTAGTCCATTCCACCACCACAGTATGAACAGCTTTGAGATTTCCTGTGTCATCCCCTTCAAATTTAGTCGCAGTGGTTAAATAAACTCTGGGATCATCGCCAAATTTAGCTGCTGCTTCCTCCTGTCCGTAGTCCATACGGTAAACCTTCGGCCATTCTGGCCAAGGATTATTAGCTGCCCGTTCTTCAGGTGGTTTGGGCATAATTTCTAATTGGGTGACACTATTACATCCTTGGCGAATAGAAGTTCCCACACAATCGGTTCCCGTATCTCCTCCACCAATAATCACCACATCTTTACCCATTGCCGAAATATAATGACCATTGTGGCTACCATTCAACACAGCTTTGGTATTTTCAGTTAAAAATTCCATTGCAAAGTGGATTCCCTTCAACTCTCGCCCTTCAATGGGTAAATCTCTCGGTCGAGTTGACCCCGTACAAAGAACTGCTGCATCATATTCGGTTAACAGTTTCTCAGGGGGAATATCTTTACCAATTTCTGTATTGCAGATAAATTCAACCCCTTCTTCTTCTAAGAGTTTGATTCGTCTTAATACCACTTTTTGCTTATCCAGTTTCATATTGGGGATACCATACATTAATAAGCCCCCTGGTCGATCTGCCCGTTCATACACTGTGACAGAGTGACCCGCCGTATTTAACTGATCCGCCGCACATAATCCCGCCGGTCCCGATCCCACCACTGCAACTTTTTTCCCTGTCCGCTTTTGGGGAGGATTTGCTTTAATCCATCCTTCTTCCCACCCTTTTTCCGTCACAGAATATTCAATATTCTTAATGGTGACAGGAGGATTAGTAATACCAAGAACACAAGATCCCTCACAAGGCGCAGGACAAACTCGACTGGTAAATTCAGGAAAATTATTAGTTTTTTGGAGACGATCTAGGGCTTCATCCCATAAACCTCGATAAACTAAATCATTCCATTCTGGAATCAGGTTATTAATTGGACAACCACTGGCCATCCCTTTAATCACCGTTCCTGTGTGACAAAAGGGTGTTCCACAGTCCATACATCTCGCCCCCTGTTGACGAATTGCAGCTTCATCCATCGGGAGGTGAAATTCGTCCCAGTTGCCTACACGATCGCTAGGCGATACTTCCGACGCTACTTCACGAAGATATTCCATGAATCCCGTTGGTTTTCCCATTGTTTCCCCCAAGTATGGTAGTAGTAACTTTATTTTGTGTATTGTTTCTAGGTAAACTTGCCTCAATTGAATTAAAATTTACCCCTTTTTGACGAGGTGATAGTCCCCATCCTATTGGTTATTATTAAGTTAAATTTTAGATATCCCCATAGTTTACGGATTTGTTTAATAATTTTTATGGTGATAACTCAATGAAATCCTGATCAATCAGGACATAACAATTTGACATTGCTACATATTACTTAGACCTCTAAACAGGAAAATTAACCTCTTTACTTCTAAATCTCAGAAAAATTCGCTAAAGTAAGAAGAGAACTCCGTCTATAGCTCAGTCATTCATCTGTCGTATTCCTATGTCACCCTCTTCTATTGCCGTTAGAGAATTACCCCTATTCCCCCTTCCTGAAGTCGTCTTATTCCCTGGTCGTCCTCTTCCTCTACACATCTTTGAGTTTCGCTATCGCATGATGATCAATACCATCCTAGAAGATGATCAACGTTTTGGGGTATTAATGATCGATCCCAATAGTGGAGAAATTGCTCAAGTTGGATGTTGTGCTGAAGTGGTTCGTTATCAAAGATTACCTGATGATCGGATGAAATTGCTTTCGATTGGACAACAGCGCTTTCGTTTACTAGAAATAGTACGAGAAAAGCCTTATCGGGTGGGGTTAGTGGAATGGCTAGAAGATCAACCCACTTCCCAAGACTTAAGACCCCTTTCTAAGGAAGTATCCCAACTATTAACGGATGTTGTGCATTTATCTGCTAAATTAACCGACCAAAAGATCGATTTACCCGATGATTTACCCGTTTCTCCCCTAGAATTATCCTATTGGGTGGCGGGCAATTTGTATGGTGTTGCTGGCGAACAACAGGGGTTATTAGAAATGCAGGATACAGTGGAACGGTTACAGAGAGAAGTAGAAATCCTATCTTCTACTCGTAGTCATTTAGCCGCCAGAACAGCGTTAAAAGATGCTTTGAACTAGAAGATTTAGATGATTACGGTAAAATCTCCCGACCCACTCCATTGTAGGTTCTCCATGCAGCTTGGGAACGGGGATCAGTACAATCTTTAACAGTGACCCCTTGTTGTGAAGCTTTTTCAAAGGCAATTAACAGGGGAATTTCTGTTTTAAACAGAGGAAGATTGGCTTCTTTGAGTCTTTTTCGGGCTTCTCTACCATTTTTAGTACGGCTATCCACTTTGGTTAATAGCACTCTGTAGTTGGCATTTAGGGGTTGCAGTTGTTCAACGGCCTTAAAGGTTGCGTCAACATCGAGATGGTTGGGGGTGGTAGGAAGAATGAGCAGATCACTTCCTTCCACCAAATCTTTGATTTCCTCTGGTTCGGGTCTGGCTCTGGTATCAACGATAATATGGGGATATTTGCGGATTAAACTGGTAGCGCCTGCTTGAGAAGCCACATAAAAAGGTAATTTCTCTTCTCTTGACCAAATAATCGCAGAGCGATTGCGATCGGCATCAATCAGGAGAGTGGGATCTTTTTGCTGAAGATAGGCTGCTAAATGGATTGATGTGGTGGTTTTTCCCACGCCTCCTTTTAAAGCCATAATGGAAATAATCATAATGGTTTTCTCTCTAATCTCAATATCTCTTATTTTTTATAGTAATATTAGATGTTGGAGACGATGGGATGGTCAATCTGTTCCGAAGATTAATCATTAATAATAATTTCTAAGCGATAGTTTGCTACTTCATTACGACGAGCAGCGCTCCGCATCATATAGACTCGAATCTTATAATCACCACTTTTAGGCAGTGTTCCTTCATATTGATTGCCTGAAGTCGAACCAGTGAACATAGCAACTTCGTTTTCACCAGGAGCTAGAATATTGAAATAGTTTGCCCCATTCTTTGTTGCCATGCTGATGTTAGCATATTGTCCCTGACGAGCATTAACAACATAATCAATGATGTCATAGCCTTCAATTGATCCTTCTATTACCTTACTGGTTGTCCCTGGGGTAAATTGAACCCGTTCCGTCTGGATATCTCGATCTGCAAAAGCGATCGATGGAGCAAGTACAATTAGAGAAGCTGTTAATAAAGCAGTCGATAGTTGAGTCTTAAACATAGATAGTAGGAGTTAGATAATTGTTTCAATCCATTCTAGACATTTTTACCTTGAACTAAGTTCCAATAACTGTAAAGTAGAGGCAGCAGAAAGTTAAGAATGTATGGAATTTCCTGACATTGCCGAAGACAGGCACTTAGGATGATAATAAGCAATCAGAACAAGGGGTTAAGTAATGGATATGGCATCAGAACAACAAGTAAAGCGCTACCTAGCTTATTGGTTTTTACTGGGCAAAAAAGTGATTATACCCCGTCAAGATCAAGCGATTAGTCCCAATTTAGTCTATGATGGGGCTAATTATTCCTCAGAATTTGAGCAGTGTTGGCAAACCATTACTGCACCTCGTCATGTCGATTCTTATCTAGAGGGAACTGATCAAACCATTCAAGATTTACTATCTTCTAAATGTGATATTACTGAATGTGCTAAGTGTAAAATGCCTGTCCCTATTATTACCTTGGG
>JBFRWQ010000464.1:0-7246 GCA_051439665.1 Microcystaceae cyanobacterium
TTACTAACAACTCTCTGGATTACCCCAACCTACGGCCTTGAGAGTTCGATTACCAAGAACGGCATTGATGCCACTACTCTCCACAATACTCCCCATAATCTTATCGGTCGTAAAGTAGCCATTGGTCAAGTAGAAATTGGACGAC
This sequence comes from Microcystaceae cyanobacterium, assembly GCA_051439665.1. Lineage (GTDB taxonomy): Bacteria > Cyanobacteriota > Cyanobacteriia > Cyanobacteriales > Microcystaceae > JBGTGT01. The sequence continues at coordinate 146 of JBFRWQ010000464.1, forward strand.
CTGGAAAATTCGGTTTCGATAAAATTGCTGCGTGGAATCCCGTTTATTCCCTCAAAGGGGTCTATTTTCGTGATAGAAACGCTAGACCGAACGCTAATCTTGATAATCATGCAGCAATGGTGGCAACAGTCCTTGTCAGTCAGGATAAGCGCTTGAAAGGGGTTGCACCAGGCGCCAGTCTATACACTGCTGCTGTGGGATCGTTAAAACGGGGTGGCCAACCAGAAGAATGTCTAGCCAGTCAACATATCGCCAAACAAAATGGGGGAGATGTAAGGGCTATTAATTTTAGCTTTGGGGAGTCTTTACAGCGAGATAGTCGAGAAAATGCCATTTTAGACGGCAATGCTCTGTTAACCCAATGTATTGATTGGTCTTCACGGGTTCATGATGTATTGTATGTCATTGCGGGGAATCAAGGGCAAGGGGGAATTCCCATTCCCACCGATCACTATAATGGCATTACGACTGCCTATACTGCACAACGGGATGGAATTTACAATAAAGTTGACTTTGCTAATTTAAGTGGTATGCCTGTAGGCGTGGGTCGTCGCTTGATTAAACGGGAGATTAACGACGGAAGAAGACGGGCGATCAATTTATTAGCGCCTGGACATCAAATAAAGGTTTATGATCTCGCAGGACAAATCAGACGAGTGAGTGGTACAAGTTTTGCTGCTCCTCATATTACAGGAGCAGTTGCTTTATTACAGGAATGGGGCGATCGCCAACTGAAACAACAGCGCCCTAATTGGTCCATAGAGAGTCGTCGTCATGAAGTAATGAAGGTGGTCTTATTAAATTCTGCCGATAAAGTAGCGGATAGTGGAGATGGTAAGCGCTTAGGGATGACTCGCAATATTTTTAATAAGAATAGTCGGACATGGTTACAATCGGATGCTTATCGCAACCCACGCATTCCCCTTGATATGGAATTGGGAACGGGACATTTAAACGCCTATCGGGGTTATTTACAGTTTAATGGAGGTAAATGGTCATCAGGCCAACTTGTTCCCTCTATCGGCTGGAATTACGAGACACTGATCCCAAATACGTTCCAAGAGTACCGATTACAACAACCCTTGACCCAAGATAGTTATGTCTCGATTACAGTGGCTTGGGATCGTCATGTTGATTTAAAGGATACTAACAATAATAATCAGTATGATAAGGGGGAAACCTTTATTGATCGGGGGTTGAATAATTTAGATGTCTATTTATTATTAGATCAACCAGGGGAAGCGAAAGGCTATGTTTGTGCTTCTTTGAGTAATGTAGATAGTGTGGAACATATTTTTTGTCGTGTTCCTCGAACGGGTCGTTATAAAATTCGGGTACAGTATGCAGGAAGTGTGACTAAAGAAAAGCAACCTTATGCGATCGCATGGTGGACAAAATAGTTGATAGTTAATAGTTGATAGTTAATAGTTAATGGTTTTAAACCTGCGTCGATGGACATAATTAAAACTCTACTCTTAACTCCTGCCTCCTGCCTCCTGCCCTCTGCCTCCTGCCCTCTGCCTCCTACCTCTATGACTGATACTCTAATTGGCGCACAACCTCCCCTAGATTATATTGCCCCAGATTTTAATCCGTTGGTTTTTCAAGCCAGTGAAATGCTATTACCTCTTTGGTTAAAATGGCAAACTAATGTTACCGCCATTGAATCTGAAAATGTGGCAACTTTAGCCCACTATTATCAACAGTTTCAACAGGGAAAAACTCGCTTCCTATTAGCATTTCGTCATCCTAGTGTCAATGATCCCTATTTTATGGGTTACTTACTATGGAAGATTTTACCTAAAGTTGCTAAACAAGAAAAAATTGACCTACAATCTCCTCTTCATGCTCATTGTATGTATGATCGAGGTATTCCTCTCTGGGCAGGATCAACGGTTGGTTGGATTTATTCAAAGTTAGGGGCAACATCAATTCAACGGGGAAAAAGTGATTTAAAAGGGCTAAAAGCTGCCCGTAATCTATTTAGTAAGGGAACAATGCCAATGGCTGCTGCACCAGAAGGGGCAACCAATGGTCATAATGAAATTATTAGTCCTCTTGAACCAGGGTTATCTCAATTAAGTTTTTGGTGTGTCGATGACCTTAGAAAAGCAAAACGAGAGGAAACTGTTTATATTATTCCAGTTGGTCTTCAATACTTTTATTTAACACCTCCTTGGGCAGAAATTAAGCAATTATTAACCCAATTAGAAAGAGAAACTGGAATTCAATCAGAGACAACTGAACAGTCGGAATCTGAAAGCGCTTTATATAACCGACTCTATCATTTAGGGGAGAAAATATTAACCTTAATGGAAGGATTTTATCGAGATTTCTATCGCCAAGATTTACCCGAAATTGAAGTCAATCTTGATGCTCCTAACCAGTCCCTTACCTTACGCTTAAATAACCTCTTAGATCGGGCGTTAACCGTCGCTGAACAAACATTTCATCTCACTCCTCAAGGTAATTTAATTGATCGCTGTCGTCGCTTAGAACAAGCGGGATGGGATTGGATTTATCGAGATGAATTAAAAGATAAACAGCGTTTATCTAAGGTAGAATTAGGACTAGCTAACCGCATTGCTGATGAAGCCAGTTTAAGAATGTGGCACATGAGAATTGTGGAATCCTTTGTGGCTGTGACGGGTCATTATGTTAAAGAAAAGCCAACGGTAGAGCGCTTTGCAGAAACCCTGCTATTATTGTGGGATTTAGTGATGCGCATTCAAGGAAGCGCTTCTTTCTTCCGTCCCAATTTAGGCAAACAAAGGGTTAAAATAACCATCGGAACACCATTAAATGTGTCTCAACGTTGGCCAGACTATAAAAGCGATCGCCGTTTAGCTGTTACTAGGTTAACTCAAGATTTGCAAGGCGCTTTAGAACAATTAATTATTAAATGAGATTGGCTTTATTCTGTAAGTTATAATTTTTGGAGATACAGATCAGGTCTAATACTAAATCAGACTGATAGAGGGGCTAAAGCCCAACAACGACTCTTTTCTGTCTCTAAGATAAGCTATGATACTAAATCGGACTGGTAGAGGGTTTAAAGCCCAACAATGACATTTTTTTTGGAGATCAAGATAAGCTATGATACTAAGTCGAACTGATAGAGGGGCTAAAGCCCAACAACGACTCTTTTCTGTCCCCAAAATAAGGTATCATATCAAATCAACTGATAGGGGGCTAAAGCCCAACAACGATACCTAATTACTGATTACTGAAATGACTATGATTGAATCCTTACAAAAAACAATTGAAGAATTAGAAAGCGATAAAGCAGATTTAGAAATTATGTTAGAAACTGTTACAGAACATTCGACTGAGTTGAATAATGAAATTTACGAAAAAAATCAAGTTTTAGAGCGCTATATAAAGCAAGTAGAATTAGTTACTAAAGCAGCAGCAGCCGTAGAAGCAGGAACATTTGAGATTAAAAGCTTGGATGGGGTGGCAGCAAGAGATGATGAATTAGGGCAATTAGCACGGGTTTTTCAGAAAATGACGGAGCAGGTACAATTGAGAGAAAATCAATTAAAGCAACAAGTACAAGAATTAAAAATTCAAATTGATAAGACTAAAAAAGAACAACAAGTGGCTGAAATTATCGAAACGGATAATTTCCAAAACTTAAAACAGAAGTTAAAGCGCTTGAAAGCAAAGCAAAAAATTAATCAGTAAAAAAGGAGAAATTAATGATGAAACGTCGCTTTCTAACCCTGAGTCTTTTAGGATTCCTATTCACTTTAATGGTGACAGGGCAATGGACCTTATTAAACCTTAACACCATTAGTCAAGCACAGGATAAAAATACTTTTCATGGCATTACCTTACCTGTTGTTGACCCAAAATTCCGTAATCAATGGACTCCTGAATTAGAAGCAGACTTTCAAAAAAGAGCCAATTTTCTGATTAATTATTTTGCTAATCCTGAAAGCTATGGTAATGGTTATGAAGAAAATGAGAAAAAAGCTTATCCTAGATCAATGTTTGACTTTTTAGCAGGCAATAAGGAAAAAGCACTTCAATTTCTCCAACAAGATGATCCTCAATTGGAAGACCATGTTCATACTAATGGGATTGACTATTACTTCTCTTTTACCTTAAAAGGACAAATTCGCAAATATTTTCTATTTGGTCAATTTCTTGATCCTGATTATAAACAAAGAATGTATGAAGGGGCGAAACAATGGACTCAAAAAGATCCCTTAACCCAACCCCATCCTAACTATGGTTTCGGTGATGAAACTGGAAGAGATTGGAGTATTAAGCGGAGAGGAAGATGGGTTGATAGTCGTAATACCGATAATTTAAGAGCAATGAGAGAAGTTGCAGTATATTTAATGGCAGAAGAAACAGGAAATGAGGAAACCAGACAAATTTATCAAAGAAAAATTCATCGTTATGTCAGTGCATTATATAATATTGGTATGGGAGAATGGGACTCTCCTATCTATCATGGTCATACCTTTGCACCTTATCTTAATCTCTATGATTTTGCCAAAGACCCCGAAGTTAAACAGTTAGCAAAAGCAGCCCTTGATTGGTTTTCAACGGCAGCAGCTATCAAATATTATCGAGGAGGATGGGGTAGTCCCGCCAAACGAGACTATGGTGGTAGCAATATAGTATTTGGAGCAGGTGCAGCAAGAACCTTCTGGCTTTATTTTGGCAATGCAGTCATTCCCAATCCTCAACCAGAATTAGATACCTTGCATTTTATTACTAGCACTTATCGTCCCCCTTTAGCGGTGGTTGCGTTAGCCAAGAAACAGTTTAATAAACCCTTAGAAATGCTGGCAACAAAACCCGTCTATGAAAACTGGAAAGAGGGAAAAGATCAGAGGCCAGGCTATTGGGAAACTCAGTTCTTTGGTAACACTTATCAGATGGGAAGTTTAGCTGGAACATTTGCGGATGGGGATGTTGAACCCTTTGGTTTAATGGCTTTTAACCAAGAACGAGGGGTAGATTATTTTGCGGTCAATACAGGACGTAAATCAGTCAGACCAGGGAAAAATAAAGGCGATCAAATTGGACAGTTTCAAAATTTATTAGTATGGCTACGAAAGGCTGATGAAGCTCCATTTGCCTTTCAAATTCCCCAAACAGCTACCTTTGAACGAGAAAATGATATCTGGTTTGTTCAATTGGAAAAAACGGGATTAGCAATTTTTCCTATTAATTTAAGCGCTCTTCAACCACAAATTATTGACAATGAAAGATGGTTAAAAAGATATTCATCGGAACAGGTGTTGAGCGCTCAAACTCAGGGAGATTCTTATGGAGGATTTGCTCTAGAAGTTGTTGATCTTAATTCTCAGACCACTTATGAGAAATTTAAAGAAGAAGTAAAACAAAAAAGTCGTTTAGATTTAAGGCAATTGCAACAGGGAAAGGTTATCTTTCAAGGCAAAGAAAAGAAAACTTTAGCATTGACTTATAATCAGCAAAATTTACTGCCCATTCTCCAGAAAAATGGTAAGTTATTTGATTGGTCAAAACACTTTAATATCTATGATAGTCAAACCTTAGATAGCGCTCCGATTGCTTTGGGTTGGAAACAAGGTAGATTAAAGGTAAAAGTGAAAGATTTAACCTTTACTCAGACCGTTTACTCAATTTAAAAATTTTTGTAAAGTTGATGAGTCACAAACTTTAACTTAAGATAAAATAAGGGTAATTCATCCATCTATAGAAAAACTATGTTCAAGTTTTCTCAATTATCTTTATTAACTTTAGTCAGTTTAGGGACAATTATAACCTATCCCATGTCATCTGCTTATGCAGTTACTATTACTAGCACCAATCAAACCCCTTTTTTGCTTAATGGAGGCTCTGAGTTAAGCGGCATTACTTATGTCTCTGATGACCTTTTTTATGCAGTTGGAGATTCGGCGAATGCTTTTTTCCCGTTAAATATCGCTGTTGATACCAACAGTGGAATGATTACCTCTGCTCAGGTGGGTAATGCTATTGATATTACAGGAGTTGATCATGAAGGTATTTCCTATAATTCCCTTAATAATAGTGTTTTTGTGGTTTCTGAAGGAGACAGTATAATCAGAGAACATTCGGTGGAGAATGGGACTGAACTTAACACAATTGCCACGCCCGCCGTTTATCAAAATATTCGTCCTAATCTAGGGTTAGAATCTTTAACAGGTCTTCGTGATGGAACATCTTTATGGACAGCCAATGAAGAAGCCCTGACAATTGATGGTGACAGAGGAACAATAGTAGGAAATCGAACCCTCGTTCGACTGCAAGAATTTGATGAAACATTTAATCCTATGGGACAATGGGCTTATGAGGTTGAATCCCCCACTCCTCCTTTCATCCAATCGAATGGAGTATCAGATTTATTGCTCTTACCCAATGGAGAATTGCTAGTTCTTGAAAGAGAAGCTTCTATGGGCGTTTTTGGATTTCAGCATCGGCTCTTTTCAGTAAATTTTGAAGGAGCTACTGATATTTCTGCCCTAACAGGCGGTTTAGCAGGAGAAAATTTTATCAGTGTTAATAAGGAACTTCTTTGGCAAGATACTTTCATGATAAGTAACTTTGAAGGGTTGACTTTAGGTCCTCAACTAACTAACGGAGATTACAGCTTACTTCTTGTTTCTGATAATGGTTCGGGATTAAGCAATAGTTTACTTAGTCTGAGAATTTCTGGTCTTGAAGAATCGGTATCTGTGCCAGAATCTTCTTCTATTCTACCTTTTTTGGCATTAATATTAGGATTTTTCCCTAAACTACCCCATAGACTTTTCGACATCTGTTTCAAAGCTTATAGTTGATTTGATTAAAAAGAAGAGAGGTTGCTTTGTCAAGAAGCACTTGAGCGAATTTGGGGTCACTGTTAACTCTTTTATTAACTGTTTCTGTGAAATCTATTTGACAGAGCTACTCAGTGTCGTTATCTAAATATAACTATAGCTAAAAAATAGATGATTAATTTTTTGTTGAATTTATTGAACGCTACTTATTAGCCTTGAAATTAATTTCAAGGCCGACGCTAGGGAAGTGTAAGAGTTTAAAAAGCTATTAGCTTATTTTCAAGCATAAGTAGGGCTTATCACCACAGGTTCAGGA
>JBFRWQ010000465.1:0-7064 GCA_051439665.1 Microcystaceae cyanobacterium
CGCTTAGGCAGGTGGCAGGAGTTAAGATATGGTGGTCTTCCTCATAATATTGGGAAACGCTATAAAATATTAAGATAAGAACTTTAAAATTTGTCTTATTTTAGATTTTGTTTATAACTGTAAATCATGAATTTTATGACCTCTCAACCAGCTAATATTTTAATTATTGACAATCAAGTTGATAATTTACGAATGCTTGACAGTATTTTAGCAGAGAAAGGTTATCAAGTAAGAAAAGCAATTAGTGGTCAATTAGCGATTAGGACAGCTTTATCTACTCCCCCTGATTTAATCTTACTGGATATTAGAATGCCTGAAATGGATGGTTATGAAGTCTGTGAAAAATTCAAGCACATAGAAAACACAAAAGATATTCCCATTATTTTTCTAAGCGCTTTAGATGAAACTGAAAATAAACTCAAAGCTTTTAAACTAGGTGGTGTTGACTATATTACCAAACCTTTTCACTCAGAAGAAGTTCTAGCGAGAATTCAAAATCAATTAACCATTCAACAGCAAAAGCGACAATTACAAGCAGAAATTAAAAAACGGAAAGAAAGCGAAGAAATTATTTATCAATCTCGTGCTTTAATTAATAGTGTGGTTAATAGTTCTCTGGATGGAATTGCTGCTTTACAAGCTGTCCGCAAAGTGACAGGAGAAATTGCCGATTTTCGCTGTCTTTTAGTTAATCCGATTATGGCAGATTCTTTAGGAATTTCTAAAGATAAGATGATCGGCAAACCTATGTTAAAAAGGCTGTTGAAGAAAAGTAAATTAGACTTGTTAGCAAAATTTGTGAAAGTAGTGGAAACAGGAGAATTCCTGGAACAAGATTTACATTATCAACAAAATGGCATTGATCAATGGTATCATTTTATTGCTGTTAAGTTAGGGGATGGTTTTGCTATTACTTTGCGAAATATAACAGAGAGGAAGCAAATTGAAATTAAACTGCATACAGCAAATCAAGAACTAAAAAGATTAGCTAATCTCGATGGTTTAACTAAAATCGCTAATCGTCGTGCTTTTGATCACTTTTTAGAAAAAGAATGGAAACGAGGTGCAAGAGAAAAACAAACCCTATCCCTTATTTTGATTGATGTGGATTTGTTTAAAGCTTATAATGATCATTATGGTCACCATAAGGGAGATGATTGTCTGATTAAAATTGCCCAGTTACTAGAACATTGTACTAGACGACCTGCTGATTTGGCCGCCCGATATGGAGGAGAAGAATTTGCCATCATTTTGCCTAATACTTCCCTTGATGGGGCGATGCAATTAGCTAAATCAATACAAGAGCAATTACGACAATTAAGCATAATTCATTCCCCTTCACCTGTTAGCGATTATGTCACCTTAAGCATAGGAATTAGTAGCCTTATTCCTCAACATAATATAAATGCTAAGACTTTAATTGCTATTTCAGATCAAGCGCTTTATCAAGCCAAATCTCAAGGAAGAAATTGTATTATTACCAAGCTTCCACCGTCTAGTTAATAGTTATTAGTTAAGTTTTCAACTATGCACTATTAACTATGATCGATTTAGGAAGATAGACTTAATTGACTCAAGAGGCGATCAACGTCAAAATACTTAGCCATCAAATCTTGAATACATTCTACCTTAATAGGTTCATGTAACCGAATTTTACCAAAGGTTTGATCGACAATTTCCACCGTTTTTAGGGTATCATAATCCACCGATAGAATAGGAATTTCTAAGTCTTCCGCCCTGCTAATAATGAGAGATTGAGGGGGCATGTGTCCAGTTAAAATAAGACAACTGGTAGAGGTTTCTAGCGCTGCTAATTGTAAGTCCGTGCGATCGCCACCCGTTACCACAGCCTTATTTGCCCCCTTACGGAAGTATTCTAGGGCAGAATTTACGTTCATCGCTCCAATACTTAAAGTTCCCACCATTAAGTCCAAGCGATCAGGCCGACACACCACCTCAGCCTTCAATTGTCGAGCAATCTCCCGAACAGAGATACTGTGTAATAACTCAGTTTGAGGTAAGATGCCAAAGACAGTTACACCGTGATTTTCTAAAAAGGGAATAATTAGCTGTTTGAGTCGCTCTAACCCTTCGCTTGGTACATCATTAACAACAACTCCCAATAGATAGTCTCCCAAGACTCGCTTCGCTTTTAACACACTATCTAGCATCTGTAAGGAAGTGTAACGAGTCACCAATAAAACGGGGGTTTCTAAGGTTTGAGCCACTTGCTGCATCGATAGTCCAAATAAACTACCTTCGGTTAAGGTACTTTGTCCCTCCATTAAAATCAGATCACCTGATAAATCTTGAAGGTAGGTAGAGAGAGCAGAGGAATAATCGGTGTTATCTTCTCCTTTGAGGCGCTTTTCGATGGCATCCTCCGTTAATAATACGAGAGGCGATCGCACTTGTTCAGTCTTTAAGTTAAGGGAAGTTTGCATACATTGAACATCTTGATCCACTTCAGCCACAGAAGACTCATCAAAGCACGTTCCTAGTAGCTTACTATAGGCAACTGAATGACCTTTTTGGCTTAATTGAGCAGCAAGACCCATAATAATGCCAGATTTTCCACTATAGGATTCAGTTGACCCAATTAAGAGAGATTTGGCTGTTTCTGCCACACCGTTACTCCTTCAATGAATAAATGAATGAATATCAAATTTAGGGGGTACTCTCTTCAAATTTTAGTAATTTCCGATAAAATCCTTGGGGAAAATCGGCTGCACCCTCCTCTTTATATATCTTAATCGCTTCGATCAGATAATCAATAAATTCTGCGTTAAGAATTGTCATTTCATAGTTCAACTCAGCCTGGCTGTCAAATTGGATACGACACCGAGTTAATTCTGACGGAAGTTTGGAGACGTACCAACTGGCTACAAAGGGAATTCCATCACCCCCCTCGATTAGGCGTTGTCCTTCTAAATTACCAGATTGATAGAGGGTAATGGCATGGGGCAAAACAGTATGTTTATCTTTGGAGTAATAAGGTTGATAAACCAACACATCTGCTTTGCTGGCTTCTACTAGCTGGTCAATACTACTCATAGGTTTGTAATATGGATTAAAGAATTAGGGGTGGATTAGCTTGCTCTTATATGATCCTAGTTTATCAAGTAACGATAAATCCGCATCACAATTTTCTCCAATTCTACCCAAACAAACATCAAACTACTAAATCCTAAGCAAATTAATAACTGCTGTGGCGTTAACCATTCTGTATCAAAGAAATTGCGCAGAGGAGCAACATAAATTAACATCAATTGTAAAATAGTGGTTGTAACAACAGCACACCATAAGTAAATATTACTCAAAGGATTCATTTCAATGGCTAAACGAGTCGGAGAACGAACAGCGATCGCATGACCCATCTGAGCAATACAAAGGGTGGTAAAGACCATTGTTTTCCAACTATCGGGGTTTCCTGATGCTTGAGCAGATGAGTAAGCCCAAACCATCAAAGTAATCGTAAAAATGGCAAAAATTAAGCCAATACGCACAATATAAGCTCCTAGCCCCCTAGCAAAGATACTTTCTTGTGAACCAACGGGAGGGCGCTGCATAATATTAGGTGCGGCCGGATCGATAGCTAAGGCTAAAGCAGGGAGGCCATCGGTTACAAGGTTCATCCAGAGAATTTGCAGGGGAGTAAGGGGGATACCCGATAAACCGATCAGGGGCGCTGAGGCAATAGTTATCACTTCTCCAATATTACTCCCTAAGATGTACTTAATAAAATGGCGAATATTACTATAAACCACCCTTCCTTCTTCTGTTGCTGCCACAATGGTCGTAAAATTATCATCTAATAAGACCATATCGCTGGCTTCCTTGCTCACATCCGTTCCTGTAATGCCCATTGCAATGCCGATATTAGCCTGTTTGAGAGCAGGTGCATCATTGACTCCATCCCCTGTCATTGCTACAAAATTACCCTGTTTTTGCAGTGCTTGAACGATTCTGAGCTTATGTTCAGGAGAAACCCTAGCGTAAACGCTCACATGGTCAACTTCCCTTTCTAATTCAGACTGAGAGCGCTTTTCTAATTCAGCCCCCGTTAACATTGCGTCTTCAGATTGGGCAATACCGAGAATTTCAGCGATCGCTCTGGCGGTTAAAGGATGATCCCCTGTAATCATCACTGGACGAATTCCTGCTGCTTTACACTTAGCTACCGCCGCTTTGACTTCCAATCTCGGTGCATCTAACATTCCGACTGCACCTAACCAGATTAAATCTGATTCTATCCCTTCATTATTATCATTTTCTGACCATTTTTCCAGATTTTTATAGGCAAAGCCCAATACTCTTAAACCTCTACTGGCCATTGCATTATTTTCTGCTAGGATTTTTTGTCGATCTTCAGGGGTTAAAGAAACCAATGTTTGATTGCTTTGATAGGTATGACAGCGCTGTAGAATTAATTCTGCTGATCCCTTGGTCAAGAGTAAAAAGGGAGTTTTTCCGAAAAAGTCAGGTTCTTGTGCATCTTTATGGTCATCAGAACGAGATAAAATCACACTCATTCGCTTTCTTTCTGAGGAAAAGGGAATTTCTCCCATTCTCTGAGCAGAATGTTGTAATTTTTCTGGGAAAATCCCCCCTTTCCCTGCTAGAGTTAATAACGCACCTTCAGTAGGATCGCCGATAATTTGCCAGTCTCCCTCTTTATCCTGTAAATTGGCATCATTACAACCCACACAGCCATATAATAGCCCTTGAAGAGTGGGATAATCCTGTGCTTGAATCTTTTGTTCCTGTGGGTTGAAAAAGTCTCCTGTGGGTTTATATCCCTCTCCTGTGACAGAGAAATGATCATTAAGGGTTGCAACTTCCTGCACTACCATTTTATTTTGGGTTAAGGTGCCCGTTTTATCTGAGCAGATCACATTAACTGATCCCAAGGTTTCCACCGCAGGTAATTTCCGAATCAGAGCATGGCGTTTAACCATTCTTTGCGTCCCTAACGCTAATGTAACCGTGATCACAGCAGGCAGACCTTCAGGAACGACGGCAACCGCCATACTAAGAGAAGTTTCTACTAATTCTTGCAATTTTCCCCAACCTGCATATAAGACTCCTCCCCCAATCACTAAAGCGACTAGGATTAAAGAACCTGTAACTAAGATATTTCCTAGTTGAGTCATGCGTTTTTGTAACGGAGTCGGTTCATTTTCCACTGTCTGCAACATTTGAGCAATTTTGCCCAATTCCGTCTCCATTCCCGTATTGGTAACGACAAATTTCCCCCGGCCTTGAATCACTTCTGTACCTGTAAAAACAGAATTGTGGCGATCGCCTAAAGGAGTATCTTCGACTAAACCTTCCTGTAAGGGATATTTTTCGACGGGTTGTGCTTCCCCTGTTAACGCTGACTCCCGAATATAAAGGTTAGCCGCCTCTAATAGTTGACCATCAGCGCATAATTGAGTTCCTGCTTCAATTAACACTATATCCCCCGGTACTAATTGGGGGGAGGTAATTTCTGCTCGTTTTCCCTCTCGAATCACTTGAACTTGAGGAGAAGAGAGACGTTTTAAAGCAGCAAGGGCTTTTTCTGCCCGACTTTCTTGTAAATAGCCTAATAAACCATTGAGAATGACAATAATGACAATAGCAAGGGTATCTTTAAAGGGAATCCCTTCGGCTTGCAGTCCTTCTTGTTGTAAAGATACAATATCTAGAATTCCAGAGATAATTGCCACTACGATCAGCATGATCAGCATAACATTCTTAAACTGATCTAGTAGAATATCCCATGAGCTACGGCCTGCTGTTTCTTCAATTTCGTTTAACCCGTAGTGACCTTGACGTTGCTTAATCTCTGAGGAGTTTAATCCTAATTCTGAATCAGTTTTCAGTATTTCAAGACTTTTTTCCTCAGAATAGGTATGCCAAGGTTGTCGTTGTGGGGGGAAAGAATGAGCGGAGTAAGAGGAAGTCACGGCAAGATACCAGAGACAATATAAAAAAGCGCTTATCTTCTGATCATAAGATCAATTTTGAGAAATGAGGGGAGTTGTCAAGTAGTTCAGGACTACCCACTATCCACCTCATTGTATTATTAAAAAATATTAAGTACTTCGTTTTTTGAATCTTCTTGAGATTAAGTAGATAATGATTCCTACTACGATAACAGCAACTAACAGAATGGCAACTCTTATCAATAAACTTCTATACACATACATATATAGCCGCATATTGTCGAAAAAATTTGGCTCTCCTATTGACTCAGAATTTTGAAGAGTTAGTGTTTCTTTGGTCTTGCCATCATCTGTTAACTTGAATACTTCTGGACTGGCTGAACCAAAGGTATAGATAGTTCTATCATTGATATAGTTTGGTGAAAAAACAATCGGCTTTCCTGATGAAGGCACAGTTCCTATTCTTGACAAGGGTAATGAACCATCTGTAATTTGCTTGAATGATTGTCCCCCATCTTCACTTTTGTATAACCCTAGACCTAGCACACCCAACATAAGTGTTTGATCGTCTTTATAGTTGGGTGAAATAGCAATAGCTTCCAATTCAGGCGAATCCGTCCCTAATCCAGGTATATCAAGCTGTTGATTCCAAGTTTTTCCTCCATCCTGCGATTTAAAAAGACCTTGATTCCTCGTACTAACAAATAAAGTTTGATCCTCTGCAAAGTCGGGAGAGATAACTATCTGCATTTTTGCTGCTTCTGTTAAAAGTGTATTTTCACTTATTGCTTCCCAGTTTTTCCCTGCATCTGTACTCTTGTAGATTCCTTGATCTCCAGTTACATAGATAGTTCTGTCACTTGCGAAATTAGGGGATATAGCAATAGACGGACCATTGTTACCTTGAAGAGATGGAATCTGACCCACTTTTTTAAAGTTTTGACCTCCATTTTGAGACTGATAGATATTACCCTTCTGAGTAAGAATATAAACAGTCTGATCGTTTGAGAAGTCTGGAGAAACACCGATTGTGAGTCCTCGTTCTTCCTTCGGCAGAGAAGTGATTGACCAAGAAGCACCTCCATCCTGACTTCTTGCTACTTTTGTCCAGAGTAGTGATGCCCAAAGTGTTTG
>JBFRWQ010000466.1:0-7454 GCA_051439665.1 Microcystaceae cyanobacterium
CTTAAATATATTCAGAAAGGTTTATCAAAATTTAAGGTTTGAATACTTAATTTTATAATATAGACTAGAAGTCTAGCACACTTAGATTAATTCTAGGATGCTCCCCTTTAAAATGTTCAATTTTTCACTCTTTTACCTTCAAATTCCATTAATTTAGGATTAAAAATGATATAATCTAACTATTACTATCTATTCCGTGTTCTATTATATGACCACAACTAAAACTAAAATTATCTTAAATACTTGGATTCCTGCTAAATGGGATGATTTCTTGCATATTGTTGATGATCCAGCCAATGGAAAGCTCAAAGCCTATTATTATCACCATCATCTGAGGTTAGAAATGTTACCCGTTGGATTTGATCACAGCACAGATCATAGTCTGATCATTATTGCCATTAATTTGTTTGGTATTGTTAATAATGTTCCTTTAAAGTTAGCGGATAATTGCTCTTTTCGTAAAGTAGGGATTAAAGAATTTCAACCTGATATTGCTGTTTATCTGGGAGAAAGATCAACTATCATTCCATCGGGGACAAATATTGTTAATTTAGATCAGTATTCCACCCCTAACTTAGTAGTAGAAATTGCGAAAACAAGTTTACTTGATGATATTGGGACAAAGCGCTCGCTCTATGAGTCCTTGGATATTAAAGAGTATTGGGTCGTTGATGTGGAAAATTGCCAAATAATTGCTTATCGCTTAGAGTTAAATGGGTCTTACAAAATTCAATCATCTCAATTGTTATCTGGTTTAACGTTTGCCATCCTAGAAGAAGCCTTAAAGAAAAGTCGTCAAGAAGATCAATCAGCCGTAGGGCGATGGTTAATGACACAATTTCAAAAATAATTGTGATGATAAAATGATATTGCTTGATTGAATGATAATGAGTACTTTATATGTTGCTCACAATTACATCTCTAGTTTAAATAGAGAAATTAACTGGGAGTATTCTGTTTTGGAGAAAACATACCCAGGGTAACGAAATGTCAAGGGATTCTACCCCTAAACAACGGCTAACGCACCAAAATGGCATGCTCCCACTTGACTTCTATTTTTCAAGCAGGAGAATTGCTGGGGTTAAGAAGCCACCCTCTCCCCTGTCTTAACTCACCGAATGTTCTCAATAAATCTCCACATATGTCATCATTGGCTTCTTCATCTCTTATTTTACATCCCGTTATCCCTTCCAAACTTCTTTGATGTTCATTGTATGTATTTTAAGGGCGTAAATAAGATTGGACTTAAAATACATACAATGAATAATATTATGTCCCGACAAGCGCTCAAATAATTTTCAAAGTCTCACTAAACTTTAAATTTATCTGCCCAAATTCGGGTAGGAAGTCCCCAAACATAGATAAATCCTTCAGCCGCCTTATGATCAAATTGATCGTCTGAGCCATAGGTAGCTAAATCAAAGCTATAAATCGAATTCTCAGACCGACGACCGACAATTTGCGCTGATCCCTTAAAGAGTTTCACTCTAACGCTACCCGTTACCTGTTCTTGTGTCTCACGAATAAAAGCATCAAGGGCAGTTTTCAAAGGACTAAACCAAAGACCATTGTAAATTAATTGGCTATAGGTATCTTCCACTTGTCGCTTATAACGCATAACATCAGAGGTTAATACTAAGCTTTCTAAGTCACGATGGGCATAAATCAAGACACACATGGCAGGAGATTCGTAAATTTCCCGTGATTTAATACCAATCAGTCGATTTTCCACCATATCAATGCGACCAACTCCGTGGCTTCCGGCCATCTCATTGAGTTTGGTAATCAGAGCAACCCCTCCCATTGATTCCCCGTTAATAGTGACAGGAATGCCTTTTTCAAAGCGAATTTCCACATATTCTGGTTCATTGGGGGTATCTTCGATCGCTCTAGTCATGGTAAAAACGTGTTCCCCTGCTTCTACCCAAGGATCTTCTAATTCTCCTGCTTCGATCGCCCGTCCTAAGAGATTATTATCGATACTATAGGGCGAAGATTTTTTAACAGGAACAGGAACGCCATATTGTTCCCCATAAGCGATGGTTTCTTCCCGACTCATCCCCCATTCTCTCGCTGGGGCTAAAATTCTGAGGTTGGGGTTTAAGGCCAAAATAGAGACATCAAAGCGGACTTGATCATTCCCCTTCCCTGTACATCCGTGAGCGATCGCATCAGCTTGATAAGCATCGGCGGCTTCGACAAGCGCTTTAGCGATGAGGGGACGGGCTAAAGCGGTAGCGAGGGGATAGCGTTGTTCATAGAGAGCGTTGGCTTGGATGGCAGGAAACGCATAGTCAGCAACGAATTCTTCGACCACATTGGCAACTAAAGACTCACTCGCCCCAGAATCTAAAGCTTTTTGGCGAATGGGTTCTAATTCATCTCCCTGTCCTAAGTCGGCGGCGAGGGTAATGACTTCTTCCACTCCCCATTCATGCTTGAGGTAGGGGATACAAACGGAGGTATCTACGCCTCCTGAGTAGGCTAGGACGACTTTTTTGGCACGACCCATATTAATTCACTCTAAAATACGACTAACCGTAAATTATAATGGATAATTAAGGTTGGCGCTTGTTGATAATTATGAATTATGAATTATGAATTATGAATTATGAATTATGAATTATAAATTATGAATTGTAAATTATGAATTGTAAATTATATAGCCCCAGTTATTAGTTATTCCTCTTCTCCCCATAGTTCCACGCTTGTCAACCGTTAACAATTCATCCCTACTAAGGAAAGGGTCATCTGATTGTACAAGGATACAAGGACAAATTTATTATTAATATAATCATTTTTTTTCTATTCAGTGGCAAAACCTGTATATTTGCGTTTATAAGGTGCATGATAGGCTAAAACAATATCTTCTTGGGGAACACCCCATTCCACTAATTCATGAGCCACACCAATTTCTGTACCATCATGTTGTATCCAAATTTTGCCATTTTTCAGGTCAATTTGAAGGACACAACCTCTAATTCTTTCATTTCTATCCCAGCCCACATTCATCAGTTGATAGTGATTTCCTTCTCTATCAAAGATTGTTTGGACTTCAACCTCACCATATTTAGGTTTATATTGACCATATTTTCTAATCAGTTTTTCAACATATTCTCGATACAAGTTTAGTTTTTCCATTCGATGATGACCTCCTGATCTGGATCATAAATAATTAGATTAAGTTCATACTTTTTGATTGCTTGTTGCGTAAATAATAGAGTAAAAAAACCTGTATAAGTATCTTTTGCAACAGCAAGGTATAGGATTCTATCAGGTTCTTTATTATCGAGAATTAGTTGATAATTTAGATATTGTCCCAATGCAATATGAAATTCTGACGTGATAGAAGCCCGTAGGAAGCTTTTAATTTCTACAGCAATTTTTTGTTTACCTTTTTCGGCTGCAATTAGTTTTTCTGCTCCTAAGTCAACATACATATCAACGCCTCCATAATCAAGATACAGAGGATCATCTGTGATTATCCAACCTTCTTTGATGAGAGCATTTTTAACAGTATTGTGAAAAAGATCTTTAGCTGGCATGGGTTTAGAGTGTTAATACCTCTCTATATTTGATTTGAGTCAGTTAAATTATGTAAGTTCATAAGGATGAGATCGCCCACCCATAGAATTATAACTGGTAACTGCCCACTGTTGGGCAATCACTTACTACCTGATGAGCATTAATAATTGTAGGATAAGCATTGATAATTTATAATTTAGAGAGCAATATTTAATCGAAACTGTCAAGTTAATTTAACATTAATCATGGTTGAGTTTCATTTGCTTTGTGCATGAGCCATTGATTAAACTGATTAACAGCTATTTTCACCTGATTAGCAACCGAATTCACATTTTGCGCTAAAACCAACACTTTATCAGCTTGTAATTTGAAATTATAGTTATGACGAGCAACATGACGAAATTTGCGATATTCATCTAATTCTAAACATAAAGAACCTTGCCACAAAGGAGGACGACTTTTACCGTCTGAATCTGACACTTGACGCAATAATTGTTCGTGCCAATTGTCTCCTTTCGGTAATCCTCCATCCAAAGCAACAGCAACCCTTTCACTCAGACGTTCACAACTGGTATAAAAGTCAGTAATATAACTAGCTAGAGTAGGGGTAACAAATGCTTGAGGAACAGAGGACGCTTGTTCTAGTAAAGATGAGAGGGTTTCAACTGTTTCATCTAAAGCAAGGATTTCTGCTTCTAAACGCTCTTTGAGCGCTAGATAGGGGTTATTAGGCAATGTATAGGTCTGTAAAATATAATTTCGTAGATAGTGAGGGGCTTTTTCAAGGGAAACTAAGTCAAAATTCAACCAATCGGGCATCATTTGTTCGATGACACCGTAGGCTTCCCACCATGCGTCCTCAGAGAGTCCCCTAACTGCTAAGTCTAGATCGGATTTTTCGTGCCAAGGTGCATCTCCTCGTAATGATCCAAACAAAATGACTTCTTTGGCATTAAAATCTTTTTCTAGCACATTTATACAACGTTGAGCAATGGCTAATGCTTTGTCTCTTTTTTTTTCAGGGGTTAAGGGAGTCATGAATCTATTAAATTGAATTACAAACATCGGAACTATTAGTTCATTTGTAAAAAATGGTCAAAAGAAGATAAAAATGTCAATCCCTCAGACATTACAAGCCTTCCTCTTTGCCTTACGATGTTCTTTGCTATTTCCAGATTTAGTGTTGTTAACCTAAACTTAAAGTCTGCACACACTAGATATGGGGTTAAGTCCCCAAAGAAGGGAAAAACATAAGATGAATTACTTACAAGAATGGCAACAAAGCTGTGTTGATCGCCAACTTATTGATCTTAACGTAACTGCCTTAAAAGGGGCTTCTGCAACGGATTATCTTTTTTATTCTGATCAACTTCCTCGACGCAATGATGGACGAGTTAGTGATAGTCTGTTACAGCGCTACCAACACACGGAACAAGGGGGCTGGTGGTGTTCAGGAATTGATATTATGACGGGTAAAAAGGATATATGGGGCTGTTTTAAACCTAATAATCCTCGTTTAAGTGTTAATAATCAGAAAATAGTCAAATATGAACATCCTCCTCAAACGCCAACGGGTATTTTTGCCTTACAAGTACCGATCAAAGTTGGGCAAGCGATCGCTGAAAATTCAGGAACTCCAATCAACGAAAATGGGGAATTTTGGCAATGGGTACTCGAAAATCCCCAAGTTCCTCTCTGTATCACCGAGGGAGCGAAAAAAGCAGGTGCATTGTTAACTGCAGGTTATGCTGCGATCGCTTTACCAGGGATCAATAATGGTTATCGTACCCCCAAAGATCATCTGGGACATCGCATCGGAAAATCCCATTTAATCCCTCAATTGGCTAAATTTGCGGTCAAAGGTCGGAAAATTTATTTAGTTTTTGATCAAGATACTAAACCGACTACGATTAAAGCGGTTAACGCAGCCATTCGTAAGTTAGGTTATTTATTTACTCAAGCCCATTGTGGGGTATCGGTGGTTAATTGGACACCAGACTGGGGGAAAGGAGTTGATGATCTGATTGCCAATAAAGGGAAAGAAATCTTTGATGATCAATTTGCGAAAGCGTTACCCCTAGAAAGTTGGAAAGTGCAAGGATTAAATCAATTAACCTATTCCCCTCAAATTGAGGTTAATTATCCTTATCTTCCGACGGTTAATATTCCTGAAACTGCTCCTTTAATTGGCATTAAATCACCGAAAGGAACGGGCAAAACAAAGTTATTAGAAACCATTGTTCAAAATGCGATCGCTCAACAGAAAAAAGTCCTAGTTATTGGTCATCGCATTAAATTAGTTGAAGCTTTATGTCAACGGTTTGGTCTTCCTTATGTTACCAAAGTTAGAGATCAAAAAGTCTCAGCTAAACTCGGTTATGGTTTATGTATTGACTCTTTACATCCTAACTCTCAGAGTCAATTTCAGGCTCAAGATTGGCAAGATAGTATTATTATCATTGATGAGGTAGAACAGGTCTTATGGCATGGTTTAAATGCTGCGACTTGTAAAAATAATCGGGTGGGTATTCTCAAATCTTTTAAAACCCTCATGCAAACTATTTTAGGAGGAGGGGGACAAGTTTATCTCGCTGATGCAGATTTAAGTGATGTTTCCCTAGACTATATCACAGCCTTAGCTGGTTTTCCTTTACAACCATTGATCATTCAAAATCATTGGCAACCTTCCCCTCAAGAAACATGGCCAGTTAATTATTATACTGATAATAGTCCGAAAAGATGGGTCAAAGATTTAGTGAAAGGAATTCGTAATGGAGAAAAACCTTTTGTTTGTTTATCTGCACAGAAATTAACCAGTCAATGGGGAACACAAACCCTAGAAACCTATTTAAGTAAACAATTTCCCAGCCATAGGATTCTTCGTATTGATTCTGAATCTTTAGTTGATAACCATCATCCTGCTTATAATTGTATGCCAGATTTGGATCAGGTTTTAAAACAATATGATATTGTCTTAGCCAGTCCTTCGATTGAAACAGGAATTAGTATTGATCTAAGAGGACATTTTACCTCAGTTTGGTGTTTAGCTCAAGGGGTACAAACTCCTACCTCTGTTTGTCAAACCTTAAGCCGTATTCGAGATCATATTCCTCGTTATCTTTGGGTTGCTAATAGTGGTTTTAATAAGGTAGGAAATGGCTCAACCTCTATTCCTAATTTACTTACCTCTGGTCATCGCTTGACTCAATTAAATATCCGCTTATTACAAGGAATTGATTTAGAAAGCTTAGATGATTTAGATACAGGATTTCAAGCAGAATCTTTATTTTGTTGGGCAAAAATGGCAGTTAGAGTGAATGCAGGAATGCTGAAATATCGGCAATCTGTGTTAAGTCTTTTACAACAAGAAAATCATGGAACGGTTGAATATAAACCTGTTGCAAAACTGAATAAAACTCAAGGAGGAAATGCTCAAAAACTGGCTGAAGCAATCAGTGAAGTTAGGGATCAAAATTATCAAGCTGAATGTAAAGCGATCGCTTATGCAAGAGCGCTTACTCCTGAACAATATCAAAGCCAGAAAAAACGCCTTATTAAATCCCCTAGAGAACGACAAGAAATTCGTAAATATACCCTGGAAAAGCGCTATGAAATTCCGATTACTCCTCAAATGGTTACTTTAGATGATGAGGGTTGGTATCAAAAATTGCGCATTCATTATTTTCTGACCATTGGTCGTCAATTTCTGGCTGATAGGGATAGTTTAATTGCCCGAAAACTGATCGAAAATGGACAAGGTAGTCTTTTCTTGCCTGATTTTAATGGTTCACAATTAGGGGTCATTATTGGCATTTTAGAAGTCTTAGGCATTCCTGTTCTTTTAAATAGTCCTCAGAGAGTTTTAACCTCTCATGATCCTGATTTGAAAGCGATGGCAAAATTAGCGATTCACAACCGTCATGATATTA
>JBFRWQ010000467.1:0-6603 GCA_051439665.1 Microcystaceae cyanobacterium
AAGTAACTGATGGTAAATCAGCGCTATTAGAAGCAACTTCTACCCATCCTGATCTGATTTTACTAAATGTTATGATGCCAGAGATGGATGGTTATCAAATATGTCAAGCTTTCAAACAATCGAAAAAGACGAAACAGATTCCGATTATTTTTATGAGTGAGCTAGAGGAAGTAGAGTATAAAGTAAAATGCTTTCAAGTAGGAGGTGTGGATCATATTGCTAAATCATGTCATATCCGAGAGATTCTGGCACGAATTGAAGTTCATATAGAATGTTATCAACGGAGAAAATCCTTAAAAGCAAAGAATAAAAAACTCAAACGAGTGGTTAAAGAAAAACAAGATGTAGAAAATAAATTAATCCTCTTAGAGCAAGCGATCGCAGCCTGTGAAAACGGAGTGCTTATTACCGATGCCAAGCAAGAAAATAATCCAATCATCTATGTTAATCCCGCTTTTGAAAAGCTGACAGGCTATTCCTTTGAGGAAGCGCAAGGAAAAAATCCCCGTTTCTTACAAAGTCGTGATCGTCAGCAACCAGATTTAGCGATTATACGAGAAGCAATTATTCAAGGTAAATCTTGCCAAGTCATTTTGAAAAACTATCATAAAAGTGGGGAATTTTATTGGCACGAAGTATTTATTTCTCCCATTAGAAACTTGAACGGAGAAATAACTCACTTTGTGGGGGTTCAAAATGACATCACTAAGCGTAGAAAGATAGAAGAAGCACTGGTAAAATCTGAACAAAAATTCGCCTCAGCCTTTCGTGCCAGCCCTGATCCCATTGCCATCACTTCCTTAGCAAACGGGCAGTTTATTGATGTTAATAGGAGCTTTTGTGATATCTCAGAATATAACCCAGAAGAAGTGATTAATCACACAGCTTCAGACTTAAACTTATGGGTAGATGAACAAGCTTGTTTGGTATTATGCAAAAAGCTACAAAGTGAGGACACTGTTTGCGATCAAGAAGTACGCCTCAGAGCAAAATCGGGAGAAATTAAAACCCTTCTCCTATCAGCCGAATTAATTGAATTAGAAAATAAACCTTGTATGTTAACTATTGCTAAAGATATTACTGAACGTCAAAGAATCAAACAAGCGCTAGAAGCAGCCAATATGGAACTCTATCGTCTAGCCAATGTAGATGGCCTCACCCAAGTGGCCAACCGTCGCCGCTTTGATGAAAGCCTAGAAACCGAATGGCAGCGCTGTTACCGTGAAAAACAGTATCTCTCTCTCATTTTTTGTGATGTAGATGAATTTAAACGTTATAACGACTATTACGAACATCTTAGGGGGGATGATTGCCTGATTCAAGTGGCAAAAACGATTAATCAAGGGATTCGGAGGGCGACTGATGTAGTAGCACGATATGGAGGCGAAGAATTTGCCGTTATTTTGCCTAATACTGACAAAAAAGGAGCAATGAAAGTGGCTAAAAATATTCAATCTCTGATGCGTAAGTTAAAACTGCCCCATGCTAATTCTACTGTTAGTTCTTATGTCACTCTTAGTATGGGGGTAGTTAGTTTAATCCCACAAGCTGACTTCAACCCAACAGAGTTAATTCGATTAGCAGATAAGGGCTTATTTGAGGCCAAAAAACAAGGGAGAGATCGAATTATAGTTAGTGATGCAAAGATCAATAATCAGTTAAGCTGTTAAGTCTCTCAATTTGGAGAGATTTATGCTTTACCCAGTTTAAATGCGTCTTAAGCTGATCATAAAAATAATCAATCTATTTATTAGTATGGCAATTGAAATCGAACGAAAATTTTTAGTGACCAATAATCAATGGCGAAAGTTAGGAGAGGGTAAACTTTATCGTCAAGGATACATTAGAACCGAAAATTCTGAAACGAGTGTGAGGGTAAGAATTGCTGGAAATAAGGGCTATTTAACCATCAAAGGGAAGAAACAGGGAATTAGCCGTGCTGAATTTGAATATGAGATTCCCCTTGCTGATGCAGCCGCAATGTTAGACACATTATGCGATCGTCCCCTAATCGAAAAAACTCGCTACTGTGTTATGGTTGGGGGATTAACTTGGGAAATTGATGAATTCTGGGGAGAAAACCAAGGGCTAATTGTGGCAGAAATTGAGTTAAAAACTGAAAATCAATCCTTTGAGCGGCCAGACTGGATTGGAGAAGACGTAACGGATGATTTACGCTATTATAATTCTAGTCTTGTTAAAAATCCTTATCAAAATTGGTAAGGGCATAAGCTGATATATGATACCAACCACCCTGTAATCAATTGACATGGCTCATCTAAGCCATTATTTAAAGATAACTTTAAAAGTATGAGGTTAAGAATTATAGTTCAATTTATTGAACGTTACCTATTAGCCTGGAAATTCATTTCAAGGCGGATGTTTGGGGCAATGAAAGATCTGGTTATAGGCTCAAATCTGGTATCCTATACCAACCGCCCTGCCATCAATTGACAGGGCTAATATGATTCGTTATCTAAAGATAACTATCAATAATGCAGTCAATCTAGTTCAATTTATTGAACGTTACTTATGAGCTTGGCAATTCATTTCAAGGCGGATGTTTGGGGCAATGCTTAGGATACTTTCATCCTTGGAGCTTACTGTTATCCTATCCCAACCACCCTGCCATCAATTGACGTTGCTTATCTAAGCCATTATCTAAAGATAACTTTAAAAGTATGAGGTTAAGAATTATAGTTCAATTTATTGAACGTTACTTATGAGCCTGGAAATTCATTTCAAGGCGGGTGTTTTGTAAAATGCAATATCTGGTTATAGGCTCAAATCTGGTATCCTATCCCAACCGCCCTGCAATAAATTGACAGGGCTAATCAGATTCGTTATCTAAAGATAACTTGAAAAGTATGAGGTGAAGAATTATAGTTCAATTTATTGAACGTTACCTATTAGCCTGGAAATTCATTTCAAGGCGGATGTTTGGGGCAATGCAATATCTGGTTATAGGCTCAAATCTGGTATCCTATACCAACCGCCCTGCCATCAATTGACGTGGCTCATCTAAGCCGTTATCTAAAGATAACTTGAAAAGTATGAGGTGAAGAATTCTAGTTCAATTTATTGAACGTTACTTATGAGCCTGGAAATTAATTTCTAGGCGGGTATTTGGGGCAATGCAATATCTGGTTATAGGCTCAAATCTGGCATCCCATCTCAACCGCCCTGCAATAAATTGACAGGGCTAATATAAGCCGTTATCTAAAGATAACTTTAAAAATCCCATCCCAACCACCCTGCAATAAATTGACGTGGCTCATATAATTCATGCTCTAAAGATAACTTTAAAAGTATGAGGTGAAGAATTATAGTTCAATTTATTGAACGTTACCTATTAGCCTGGAAATTAATTTCAAGGCCGAGGTTTGGTGCAATGCAATATCTGGTTATAGGCTCAAATCTGGTATCCCATACCAACCGCCCTGCAATAAATTGACAGGGCTAATATAAGCCGTTATCTAAAGATAACTTTAAAAGTATGAGGTGAAGAATTCTAATTCAATTTATTGAACGTTACTTATTAGCCTAGAAATTAATTTCTAGGCGGGTATTTGGGGCAATGCAATATCTGATTATAAGCTCAAATAAGGAATGTTTAGGACAATCTTGACCCTACCAAAGACTTGTCCTATCTAAAGTTTCCGACTCATAACTGTTTCGTTAATTTTATTGGGGGAGTTGAGTTTGACTCTTGCGGACTGCTTTTGCTTTGGACGAAACTTGATTATGATGTACGGGATTGGTTCGCATACTGACATTAACCCCCTCTTCCGACTGTTCAATGACTAATAGGGGAGTCGGTTTTGCCTTTTGATCCCAACTCATATAAACCACATGACCTTGAATTGCAGGTTGCCAATTATGATGATCAGCGCTGGGTGCTAAAAAGGTTTCAATACAATGAATAATTTGTTCAATGGTGACTGGCGTAGATTGGGTGGGTAATTTGGTCAATTTAATTTGAATCCGAAATAAAACCCCTTTATTCCACTTTCCTTCTTGGGTTTCAACTTCATAAGTCACATCAAACCCTTCATCGATCTGACGACCTCCTGCCACAATCCCTGCTTGTACTTTATCAGTGCTTGGTCGTAGTGCAATACCAATTATTTGAGTCACTTTCATTTTGATCTGATTAACAATGACATAATGGAAGACCTCTTCATCCATTCTCATTCTGAGATAATCAAGATTAAATCCTCTAGCATGGACTAAATCAGGGTTAGCCTCCATTTTACGGATAGTGACTAAAGCAAGCTTGAGTTTTTTCTTTAAATCCCTAGTTTTATATTCTTCAAATTTCAAGGCTTTGGCGACTTTATGAAAACGATAGTAACAGAAGCCTGCGACAGCGATCGCAACTAGGATAATGAATCCCGACCCCAAAAACAAGACTTTACTATTGATAGGACTCGAATCAACTAAATCAGGAGTAGAGGGGGAGTCTTCTACCTCCGTGATTTGAGCGAGTATGGGTTGCTGAGGAAACCAAAGAGATGACATAAGCCAATCCGCACTTAAAAGCAAGGTGAATAGAGGTTAGAGAATGACGGTTAGAGTGGTTTATTTTCGGTGAATGCTAGGCTTATCAGGTGAAATGCCATCTCTCTTTCGCCATAACCCCAACCAAATGATAAAATTGATATATATATCGTTCCCAAAAAGAAGCATGAATTTTACATCTGTGAAGAAATATTTTAATCAGTGTGACCAACGGTTTCAGTTAATGACATTGCATCAAGGGGGAATTCTCTGTGTACTCTTGGTGTTATCATTCTGGGGGAATAGTCAGCCCGCCTCTGCTAGTCTTCTCCATTACCAGTCTAGCTCGATTATTTCTTTTCAACCCACTTTAGTTAGCCAAGCGTCCCTTCCGACATCCGTAGAAACTGCAATTCGCCAAGATTTATCTAGTCGCACTGATTTAAAAGGAGACAAGTTCACCCTCAAACAATCCAGTCCTCAAACTTGGTCGGATGGCTGTTTAGGGTTAGGGAGTAAAGATGAACTGTGTACCCAAGCGCTGGTTAATGGATGGCGTGTCGTTATGGAATATCAAGATCAAACTTGGGTCTATCGTTCTGATGACACGGGATTGACTGTTAGGTTAGAGGATTGAGAGAAATTATGAATTATGAATTATGAATTATTAATTTTTGGTTTAAGCAGGTTTGTTATTCTTTGGCAGGAAGTTTCCGAATTTCCGAATAAAAGGCGGTGCGATTAAACCCCTTATCTCCTTTGATGAGACTGGTACGGAATCTTAAATTAGGACTGACAAACCAAATTCGTTCTTGAATCGAAAGATCAGCGCTAGATAGGGTTAAATGGAGGGATTGATCATTTCCTAGCTTGTAACCACCCATTGTGTCATTAGGGTTACTTAACAGCTTTCCCTCCGATGAGTCTGGGGAGTTAGGAACAAATATCGTTAACCCTGACCCCATTTTTTTCGGTTTTCCCCAATCACAGGAAGTGTCCCAACTCACTTTTTGACCCCCTAAACTGGTTTGGGGATCAATATTATGGGTTTTACATAATTCAACTACCGCAGCATCCTCTGAAGTCAGCCATTCAACCGCTAATTCTGATTTATCGCTTGTTCCTTGTTGAGCTTCAAAGTGGTAACTACTGCGCTGTGAGAACCAATTACCAACACACTGTTCGAGAAATTCCTGAATATCCATAGAATGGGGTACAACTAAAAACGGGTTAACCTGATAGGAAATCATCCTCTATTCTAAGGGATTAGGGGACAATCGTTAACTATCTTGCCATGTTTTTAGAGCGAATTGTGCAGCAGCGCTGACTTGGGGGTGTTCGTCTTTCTCTAAAAATTTCAGTGCGGATAAACTTTTATCGGTTTTCAGTTTACCCAAAGCTTCCGCCAATCTTTGACGCACTAACCAATCTGAATCATCAGCGAATTGTAAAATTTGATCAACCGCATCAATGGCTTGAATTTCCCCTAACGCAGCGATCGCAGCCTGTTTCAACACGGTTTCTTCACTCTCTAATGCTTCTAACAGCGCTTTTTCCGCCCTAATATCACCTAAATTGCCCAAGGATACCGCAGCGCTAAAGCGTACTAGCCATTCTGTATCCTCATAAAAAGCTCTGATCAAAGGCTCAAAAGCACGAGGATCTTCTAAATAACCCAATGCACCAGCAGCATCGGCTCTAATGCCATAATCAGCATCCGTTTCTAGTAATTTTATCAGTATATCATAGCATTCTTCCGTTTTTTTAACGCCCAAGGCGAAAACCGCCATTGATCTGACCTGTAAAACGTCATCATCGAGGACTTTTTTAATTAAAGGGACGGCGGTTTCATCGGGAACAGTTCTTAAGGAAGCTAAGGCCAACATCCGATCTTTTGAGTTAGCGCTTTCAAGTTGTTGGGAAATCTGAGCAATATTCATCGGTTGTTTAATATAATTAACATTACTTTACAATCTATGGTAGCAAGATTTTTCAAAACTAGGACGTGTCTGGTGCAATACCAAATCCGGTTAACAAAACCCAGTTATCACTCTCTGGCCAAGAATCTCCCCCCGCTCCCCACACGCCCCACACTCCCCCCAC
>JBFRWQ010000468.1:0-3036 GCA_051439665.1 Microcystaceae cyanobacterium
GTGTTAACCCTTATCTATAGTATGGCAGGGTTAGGCATTGCAGTGGTCAATGATTTTAAGAGTGTGGAAGGGGACGAACAACTGGGCTTAAAGTCTCTACCTGTTATGTTTGGGGTAACAACCGCAGCATGGATTTGTGTGATCATGATTGATCTGTTTCAAGCGGGAATTGCTGCCTATTTGATTAGTATTCATCAAAATCTTTATGCTACTCTTGTGCTGTTGTTGGTGATTCCTCAAATTACCTTCCAAGATATGTATTTTCTGCGAGATCCTTTAGAGAATGATGTGAAGTATCAAGCCAGCGCTCAACCCTTTTTAGTATTAGGAATGTTGGTTGTTGGTTTGGCTTTAGGACACGCAGGGGTTTAGTGTGTAGGGTGGGCTTTGCCCACCTTTATTTGATTATGGTAAAGTTAATGTGGAATATAAAATTAAATATTATGAATTATGAATTATAAATTATAAATTATGAATTATGAATATCACCTAACTCTACCTTACATTTCCCATCACACCCGCCTTGAAATCAATTTCAAGGCTAATAAGTAGCGTTCAATAAATTGAACTATAAACTAGATTGATTGATATATTTAGAGTGATATTCAGATATTCTATTATAGTAAAGTTAAATCGACACAAAAACCTATAATTAAGTAAAGGAGACAACAATGATTGAATTAAATCCCGAATTTTTAACAAAGAATGGTCAAAAAGAATTTGCTATTTGAACTTATGAATAGTTTATGAAAATTCAAGAAATTTTAGAGGATTTAGAAGGTTTACAAGATTTAAGACAAGCAAAATAAGAAGAAAAAGATAGTCCTTCTTATTCTTTGGAAGAAGTAAAAAAAATGTTGAAGATTGATCAATCAAATCAAGTTTGTTTGTCAAAATTATGACTCAAGTTTAAAGATAAATTATGAAAGATTTACCAGATACTAAGACCTTAATTGAATTATTGCAAATGGCTAAGGAAGCAGAAGAGAAAGCGAGGGAACTTGATCATATTGGGGAAGCGTTTTGTCTAAAGTGGGAAGAAAAGTTAAAAGTAAAAATATTGTAGGGTGGGCAAAGGAAAAAGGGATAAAATGTGATAAATAGCCGAATATGTTGCCCACCATCCCCTGATTATGCTTCTTTTCAACTCTCTTGGTGGGCAGGGATTAAGACTTGATCAGATAACATTGAAATTAACTAATGCTGCCTACCCTACAATGAATTATAACTACTTTAAGTTTTTATTTGCCTACCTTAATGCTATATTTATTCACTTGGCCAACAAATTGGCTTAATTAGGCAAAAAGAAGTATATCATAGAGGAAAGAATCATTCCTAAACATCCCAATTCGGAAAGGGGGGATTTCCCGTGAATAATTGTCAATGTCTTAACCCTGATTGTTTGAAATATAACCCAGATAACGCTCAATATTGTCAACATTGCGGACAAAGTTTACTCTTAGTGCAGCGATACCGTGCCATTCGTATTTTAGGACAAGGTGGCTTTGGCAGAACCTTCTTAGCTGTGGATGAATTAAAACCCTCTAAACCCTCTTGTGTGATTAAACAATTCTTACCCCAAGCGCAGGGAACAAGTAATGTGGAGAAAGCATCAGAATTATTTGCCCAAGAAGCAGAACATTTAGAGACATTGGGAAAGCATGACCAAATTCCCGAATTGATGGCTTATTTTACCCAAGATGACCGTCAATATTTAGTACAAGAATATATTGCAGGGGAAACCTTAGCGCAGGAGTTAGGGAAAAATGGAGTGTTTACAGAAGGGGAAATTTGGCAGTTATTAAGGGATATTTTAGGTATTTTGCAATTTGTCCATGATAATAATGTCATTCATCGGGATATTAAACCAGAGAATTTGATTCGACGCAGTAAGGATCATAAGATAGTGTTAGTGGATTTTGGTGCATCCAAGTTAACAGAGCAGAAAAGTGTTACCGTAACAGGAACAGTGATAGGGTCAGCCGAATATACGTCACCAGAGCAAAGTAGAGGAAAACCGAAATATTGCAGCGATTTATATAGCTTAGGGGTGACTTGTTTGTATTTATTAACCTGCGTGTCCCCGTTTGATTTATATAGTGTGGATGAGATGGACTGGGTATGGCGTGATTTTCTCAATGATAATGCTGTCAGTGATAAGTTAGGGAAGATTTTAGATAAATTGGTAGAAAGTGCAGTTAAACGGCGTTATCAAAGCGTTGAAGAAGTTTTAAACGACATAAATGATATTTCTGTAGGGGCGCAAGGTTTGCGCCCATTGCCAGGTTTGCGCCCTTTGCCAGGTTTGCGCCCATTGCAAGGTTTGCGCCCAAATAGACAAAACCCACAACCTCAACCCTCACCCTCAATAATTCAACCTCTACCACCGAAACCTGCAACTGTTATTCAACCTGCAACCCCTTCACTCCCTAAAACCATCACGGAAATATTACCGAATAACGTCAAGTTAGAAATGGTCTTGATACCAGCAGGAAGCTTTATGATGGGGAGTAATGAAAGAAAGTTTGAACAACCGATACATCAAGTCACCTTAAATGCCTTCTATATGGGCAAATATCCCGTTACACAGGCACAATATCAAGCTGTGATGGGGAATAATCCTTCTCGTTTTAAAAAAAAGAAATCAAAAGGATGGTTTTCTAAAAAAGAGGATTGTTGGGATCATCCTGTAGAAAATTTAAGCTGGTATGATGCACAAGCTTTTTGTCAGGAATTATCACAAATAACAGGAAAAACCTATCAACTTCCCAGTGAGTCACAGTGGGAATACGCTTGTCGAGCAGGAAGTCAAGGGAGGTGGTGTTTTGGAGACAATGAAAACTTATTAAAAGACTATGCTTGGTATGGTGATAATTCTAACGATCAAACCCATCCTGTAGGGCAAAAGAAACCCAATGATTGGGGACTATATGATATGCACGGGAATGTCTGGGAATGGTGTGCTGATACTTGGCATAATAACTATCATGGTGCGCCTAATGATGGTAGTTCTTGGCATGGTACTAATGAACTTAT
>JBFRWQ010000469.1:0-8817 GCA_051439665.1 Microcystaceae cyanobacterium
CAAGATAACAGAAAAGTGACTTGATAAATTCCCCTTTACAAAACTTTATCTTATGAAATTATAACATTGTCAGTGAACAGTGCATAGTGGCAGGATAAGAGGGGGGAGTGTGGGGAGAGGGAGAAGATCATTCTGCCAATGATAACTGAGCTAGATAAACCAGATCTAATATAACTGCTATAGCCTTACAAAATAAGGTGTTTGACATCGGAAAAGCTGGAAACAAGCGTCACGGCCTCCTCGGAGCCTCCTGCTGAGTGCCTCCTGCCCAAGCGCATGAGTGCGTAGTACTATAACTGCTCACTGTTAACTGTTCACTGCTAACTCCTCAAACCGACCCATTTGGCGGAATTTCTCATATCTTTCCTCTCGACGTTGTTGAGGTGTGATAGAAATTAAGGCATCGAGGTGGTCAACTAAAGCCTTTTTTAAAAGAGAAGTAGCTTCTAAAGGAGCATTATGGGCTGCCCCTGCTGGTTCTGACACAATATCATCAATAATACCTAATTTTTTTAAATCTTTAGCAGTAATTTTGAGAGCGATCGCTGCCCGCTCCGACTTTTTGGCATCTTTCCAGAGAATAGCAGCACAAGCTTCTGGAGTAGCAACTGTATAAACAGAATGCTCTAACATTAATACCCGATCGCCAACACCAATTCCTAAAGCGCCTCCTGAGCCACCTTCCCCAATTACTGTACAAATAATAGGAACATCAAAACTAAACATCTGACGCAAATTATAAGCGATCGCTTCTCCTTGTCCTAATTTTTCGGCTTCTACCCCTGGAAAAGCGCCTGGTGTATCAATGAAGGTTATAATCGGCATTTTGAAGCGATTGGCATGATCCATCAAGCGAATGGCTTTACGATAACCCCCTGGTGAAGCCATACCAAAGTTCCGCGCTACGTTATCCTTAGTATCTCGTCCTTTTTGATGTCCCATCACCATTACTGGTTGACCTTTTAAACGAGCTACACCTCCGACTAAAGCTGGATCATCCGAGCCACCCCGATCACCATGTAGTTCAAACCAATCGTCACAGATTCCTTGGATGTAGTCTAAGGTGCTAGGACGACGGGGATGACGAGCTACTTGTAGCCGTTGAGAGGGAGTCAGGGTACTAAAAATCTCACGACGCAGTTGTTGGGAGCGCTTTTCTAGTTGCTTGACTTGTTCTGAGACATCGACATTATTTTCCTCAGCTAGTTTGCGAATTTGTTGGATTTGCTCCTCTAGTTCATAAAGAGGTTTTTCAAACTCCAAGAGGAAGGGACGGCGTTCAGATGCGGCCATGATAGTAGTTAAGAAGAATGATTATAATTGACATAACTCTCCATCATAATCTTTTTTCCTTCTATTTGCAAGCTTGAAGGGTTAGGTTAGGAGTTGGTTGGACTGACTGTCACAGTGTTAACCTCCCACTCACCCTGAAGTAGGACAGGTGCAGGGGAGAAATAGTCACCCGTTAAGCGAAATTGTTTAATATTGTATAATTTAGCGATCACATCCCCCACTTCCTCAGAGTAAACGGCTACTTGTAAAGTGTAAATACCAGGGTTGAGATTAATTTCTCCTAAATGTGCCTTAATCGTCATTCTTTCTCCTGTATTGTAAATTTTGACCTGATTGAATCTAGAGGAGCATTGAGCTACGTGCTGTAACTCTTGCGTCAAAATACTCACTTCAGCTGTTGGATATTCCACTTTCGGATCAATTGTTAAGTCTAAATGAACTGTCAAAGGATCAAGATAGTTGATCTCGTTCATGCCTTTTACCCCATTACTTTCTAGTTCTACCTCGTGAATGGTTGCCCGATCATCACCTGCGGTTAACCCTTGGGCTTCTCCTTGAAAGTAAGAATAAAATATATCAATTCCTTTAGGTACATTTCTACTGTAATGATCTACTTTACCGTGATTCATTACAACTATATCAGTGCAAATCCTAGCAATTTGGGGCATTTGATGGGATACTAAAATTACAGCCGCATTTTTGATCACTTCGTGAATAGCATTGAAACATTTAGCTCTAAACCCTACATCGCCTACCGCTAACACTTCATCAATAATCAAGACATCTGGATCCATAGCGATCGCCACAGCAAAACCTAGTTTGACTCTCATTCCCGAACTGTAATTAAGGACTGGCATTTCTAGAAAATCTTCAATTTCACAAAATTCAATAATCCGATCTAATTTTTGCTCAATTTCTTTTTTAGTAAATCCTAACGTCATCCCATTTGCATATATATTTTCTCTACCTGTTAAAATAGGGTTGAAGCCTGCACCCAACTCAATTAATGCTCCCACTCGTCCTCTCATTTCAATTCTTCCCCGATCTGGCTTAAGAATTCCATTTAGCATTTTGAGTATCGTACTTTTTCCCGCACCATTATGACCAATGAGTCCTAAACACTCCCCTCGTCTAATCTCGAAAGATACATCATCGACTGACCAAAATTCTTTGGGGCGTAATTGTCGCTCCTTTTTCTGAGCTAATATGCTGCTACCAAGATCCTTAACACCATACCACAGTGAAGTATGTAAGTCTGTACAAAATTTTTTGGAGACATGTTCAGCTTTGACTAAAACTTCTTTTTTATGGGTCATTTTTCTATAGGGTTGTTTATTGTAAATAGATGTTGATTAGAAGGAATGCAGAAGTAGGATCTGAATTCTTCTATTGTCCTCTTTCTACCAAAAGAGGAACGGCGATGCGGTTAAAGACCCAACCTATGCTAAAGATAATAATAGCAATTACACTTATTATCCAAAAACGAATTGGGTCATTAACCGTTCCTGAAATTACTAAGTCTCTTGTTGTAGTTAGCAATGAGCCAATTGGGTTCAGTTGCAGAATGACGGCCGCTATCCCTTCTTTTGGTTCAGTGAAAACAATAGGTGTCACAAAAAATAATCCTCTGATGGCAAAATTCATTAACTGCATAACATCTTTGTAAAGGCAGGCTAGGGGTGCAATCATCAACCCCGCCCCTATTCCCAAAAACATAAGATGGATCAAGGCAACAGGAGCTAAGATAGCTCCCCATGATAAAGTCACAGTGTTTCCTCTTAGGTTATAAAAAATTACAATTAAGATGAATAAGGCTAACTGAATCCCAAACTTGAATATGGCTTGACCAATATAATTGAGGACAAAAGCCTCGAAGGGTATTCTAATCTTCTTCATCATGTTCTTTGCTGTTCTAATACCGTTAATTGCTCCCAAAAGTGAAGACGTAAACATTTGCCACAAGGACATACTAAACATCACATATAGGGGATATGGAATTGTTGTATCAGCTATATTCTTTATGTTGAGTGCGTCCCGTAAGATAGTAGCTGCCACCGCCGTTAAAAGAGGGGGAATAAAAGCCCAAAGTAGCCCTAATATAGACTGTCTATATTGAGCTTGAGTATCTCTAATGAACAGTTGAAGTGCTAATTCACGAGATTGCAGTAAGTCAAGCCACATTTGTTTTAACAACCGTAAAGGATGCCTCAATTCACTCTCTGGCTCATATATCAACACAGGTAATTGTTTGTTCGGGGAAGACATAGGCTTTAAGATCCATTCCTCTACTGCTAGTTCTTATATTTTCTTAACACTTTTTACCATAAAAGCTTTATTTTGCAAAGTCCAATATCTGAGCATGAAGGGGTAAAAGAGAAGCCTTCTAGACTTCTCTTGGCATAAAATAAATAAATTTAGGTTAGTTTTGCCATTTTTGAGCCACAACTTCTGCTAAATCGACAACACGCTGGGAATATCCCCATTCATTATCGTACCAAGCCACAACTTTGACCATATCTCCTTCCATAACCATCGTTAGGCTGGCATCTACAATGGAGGAAGTGTCAGTTTTACGATAGTCAATAGAAACTAAGGGAAGGTCATTATAACCAAGAATTCCTTTGAGTTCTTTTTCAGAGGCTTCTTTAAGAACTTCGTTAACTTGCTCAGTAATGGTGCTTTTTTCTACTTGAGCGACTAAATCCACCACTGAAACGTTAGGGGTGGGGACTCGTAAGGCAATACCATTGAGCTTACCTTTCATTTCAGGAATCACTAAAGCAACTGCTTTTGCTGCGCCTGTAGAAGTGGGAACGATATTAACAGCTGCTGCCCGCGCCCGTCTTAAATCACGGTGACTCGCATCAAGAATCCGTTGATCCCCTGTGTAACTGTGGGTGGTTGTCATTGTTCCTTTGATGATCCCGAAATGCTCGTGTAGAACCTTAACCACTGGCGCAAGGCAGTTTGTTGTACAACTAGCATTACTCACAATCGTATCTTTATTGTGATCATAATCTTCATGATTGACCCCTACAACATAGGTGCCAATGCTACTGCTTTTACCAGGAGCGGTAATTAAGACTTTTTTTGCACCCGCAGCAATATGTTTAGATGCTCCTGCTTCATCAACAAAGACACCTGTAGATTCAATAATCAGATCAACACCCCAATCTGCCCAAGGAAGGTTAAGGGGGTTACGATCTGAACAGCACTTGATAGTTTTACCATTGACAATAATAGAGTTTTCGTCAGAGGTAATATCTGCGTCTAGCTTGCCCAACATGGAGTCATATCTGAGTAGGTGGGCATTTGTCTTAGGATCTGAGGTATCGTTAACACCGACTACCTCTAACTGACTACTTTCCCGTCCTAACCAGCATCTTAGAAAGTTACGTCCGATACGTCCGAACCCGTTGATCGCTACTCTAATCACGTTTTGCCCTCTGTGTTTGTGCGTTGATAAATTAAATAAATATTAATTGTCCCCAATCATATCGTAAAGCCTGTCCCCTTCGATCATTGATTTGGAAATTTTCTGGAAGAGATTTAGGGGAGTATAGTAATAACTGGTTCAAGTAGTCTAACTACCCGCCCACTGACCACTGTATAATTGGACACAAATTAGCAAGACACTTTCACACACTATGATCCCCAAACTCATTATTCATGGCGGCGCAAGTTCGCTAGAAGATAAAGGCGGCCTACAAGCTGTTCGTCATTCCCTACAGGAAATCTTAACAGAAGTCTATGCCCTACTCAGACAGGGAGCAACATCGGTAGAAGCAGTTGTACATGGTTGTCAGCTACTCGAAGATGAACCCCGATTTAATGCAGGAACTGGTTCAGTTGTCCAATCAGATGGACAAGTGAGAATGAGTGCTTCCCTGATGGATGGAGAAAAACAAAGCTTAAGTGGTATTATTAACATATCAAAAGTGCAAAATCCCATTATCTTAGCCAAATATCTCCAAGATGAAAGCGATCGCATCCTGTCAGATTACGGAGCGCTAGAACTAGCCCGAGAACTGGGAATTCCTAGTTATGATCCTCTCACAGATTTTCGCATTCAAGAATGGGTAGAGGAACGAAAAGATAACTTTCAACGCAAAATGGCAACCCTTTACGCTAACCCCGATACAGAAGCAAGACGAGGCACAATTGGGGTGGTTGCTCTCGATTATGTGGGTAATATTGCCGCAGGAACATCTACTGGGGGAAAAGGACTAGAGCACATCGGTAGAGTCAGTGATTCAGCTATGCCCGCCGGAAATTACGCTAATCCCAGTGCAGGTGTGAGTTGTACAGGAGTAGGGGAAGATATTATTGATGAATGTCTGGCTGCTAAAATTGTAGTTCGGGTGACTGACGGGTTGAGTCTTCCTCAAGCAATGGAAAAATCGATGAAGGAAGCCAAAGTAAATAACAGAGATTTTGGAGCGATCGCTGTTGATCAAACCGGGGTGATCTCTTGGGGAAAAACGGCTGAAATTATTTTAGGCGCTTATCACACAGGGGAGACGACAGGAGACACTTTAGAATGGCACAATGAAGAATTATTTGGCTTTATTGATTAAATTCCCGAAAACAGGGTTTCAAACCTCCTCTTTCAAACTGCTAACTGTTCACTGCTCACTTAAATTACACCTCTGCCTCTAAAATATGGCATATTTGGTCAATTTCACCTGGTTTAAAGGGAACAGTAGCTGACATTTCCCAGTCTTCCTCCTCTTCGACTATTACTTCTTTCTGAGAAGATGATAGTACCTGTGTATAATGGGTAGTTTCAGAAATTTGACTGATTAAATTATTCAAAGACCGTTCGATATAGCGTAAAGCTCCTATACTATCACTTTGGTCAGGATAGTTGAATAGATGGAGGTCATCTCTAAGTTGGGTCAAAGAGATTTGGGTTTTTAAAAGTACAGCAAGGTCTTTGCGAGAATTCATAGACTTGTTCTCAATTACAATTTAGCTCTGTCAATCTTTCTTAACAATAACGGCAATTGCCGAAAGATGAAGTGATGACCTAGATGAACTTTGGTGATTTTAATTACTTATTCTTTGTGATATCATTGAGTTTAGCCGACCATTGTTGCTTGAATTGCTCAACTACCTGCTGGAGTCCCACGGAATTAGAGGCTTTAAATAATAAGCGATCGCCTGAAATAACCATTTCCATCAAGGTTTGCCCTAATTCTTCTTTGGTTTTCAGACAAATAGTCTCAATTCCCGTTGCTCCCACTGCGATCGCTTCCGCTTGTGGATCATCTACTAAAACCAATAATCGATCAATCCCCAGCGCTTTGGCTGTTTTCCCCACCTGTTGATGTAACTCAGGAGATTTTTCACCTAATTCTTTCATCGCCCCTAAAACGGCAATATGACGGCTTCCTGTGGTGTCTTTTAGTAACTGTAAGGCCGCTACCATCGACTCTAATCCTGCGTTATAGGTTTCATCTAGAATTACTACATCAGAGGGTAAGACATAGCACTGCGATCGCCCTTTCGGTAAATCTACCTTAACTCCCTTAGTTAAATCAGTCCAATCTAAGCCTAAAACCTTCGTGACAGCTAACGCTGCTAAATAATTTAAGGCATTATGACGACCCGGTAAGGGTAAAGGAAATCTGACTCCTTCTACTTCTAAGATATCCTTTTCTACTATTTTACCCCTTAAATCCCCCCCTTCCAGTCCATAGGTAATCCTTTCTCCTGACCATACCTGCGCTGCCGTTTTCAGTAGCAAAGGATTATCATGATTAAGGATAGCCACACTGGTAGGGGGCATTTCTGCCAATAACTCACATTTTGCCTCTGCGATCGCTTCTCGTGACCCTAATCGTCCAATATGTGCCGTTCCCACATTCGTAATGATTCCAATATCAGGACGGGCAATTTGACTGAGGAGGGCAATTTCTCCCCGTCCTCGCATGGCCATTTCCAAGATAGCGTAATCATGATCACCTGTCAGAGCCAAGAGAGTTTTGGGAACTCCAATTTCGTTATTATAATTCGCTTCCGTTTTATGAACCTTACCATAAATTCCCAGACAACCTGCTATTAATTCCTTCGTTGTCGTTTTTCCCACTGAACCCGTAATGCCTATGAGGGGAATCTTAAACTGATTGCGCCACCAATGGGCAATTTTTTGATAAGCAACTAATGTATCAGAGACGACAATCTGTGGAATTTGCTTAGGTGATATTACAGAGATAGGATGATCAACAATTAGAACAGATGCTCCCTTTTCAAGGGCTGATTTCACAAAAGTATGACCATCAAATGTCTCTCCCCGTAAGGCGAGAAAGGCTTCTCCTTGGCTTAAATGTCGAGTGTCGGTACTGATGCCAGAGAGCAGAGAATCCCCCTTTTGATCGAGAAAATCTACGGCTTTAGGCTGTAAGATTTCACAGAGTTTATTTATATTAAGAATAAGGGACATTTCAGACCTCAAGAATAAGGATTAAAGGAACTTACTGAAGCTAAAAAAATAGTGAAAAGTGATCAAGATCACACAATAAATGTGTTTTAATGAGCTAATCTAGAAGGGTAAGTGCTATTATCAAGAACTGTGATCAACCGATCCTTATCATAGCGTGGAGTGCATCCTAAATTGATTGAGCAAAAATGAGCCTCAGTTTATCTAGATTACATTCATCCATCCTCCCTAATGTTGTATCATGTATTTTTAGGACGGCTAATTGACTAAGAGGTTGCCACTAGGCATAAGTTCTGTTAAGTGTATATCATTAAGTGCCTTCTACTAAGTGTATACTGTTTATGTCGATTAAATCCGGAATTATACAGACCGCAACTGTAGTCTAGCGCAAGGAGGGCTGCCCTTATGAATCCTAATTTCAGTCGTTTAAATTCTCAAACCAGTCGTCAGAGCAACCGTTTAGACGAACAGGTGGTTTATGATTACTTTTTAGAAGCGGTACAAACCGATTCCCCTGGCCAACTAATCGAAGATTTTCGTCGTATATTTGTTGAAGGAAGAGGTTTTAGGAAAGCAGCCGTTTATGCGGCTGTTGAAAAAATTATTAAATCAAAAGACTCAGAATATACCTTTAATTATTTCTTTAATCGCTGCTGCCATATTTTAATTAACCGGTGGCAACTTCAGCCCCAATTACAGGGATCCATATCTGAACTAATTAGTCTATTTGATAATCTTCCCCCACCAAGAAATGGGTATCAGAGTACCTCTAACCGTCTGAGGCAATTAATTATCAATTTTGTCCAATCCGATCACTTTATTAAGCTACAACGTCTGACAAGGGTGGTTAATGGGAAAGGACAAAACTCTGTGTCCGTGGGGAATTTGATTCATCGCTATCCCTATCTTTATAATCATTACTTACTAGGGGAAGACAGTAGCCACGAACACCAAAAAACGGTGAGAAAAATAAAAGGACAAACAGAACGACGTTATGAAGTCAGTTTATCCCGTTATGTCACGTATAAAGTGCGAATGGCACAAATGGCTAGAAGTCGGCCAGAAGGAGGACGGCGTATTAT
>JBFRWQ010000470.1:0-7510 GCA_051439665.1 Microcystaceae cyanobacterium
GTATTTCTGTTATTTGATTAACAGCATTTTGGATACTATCTAGCAAGGTTTGAGGTAATTTCATCTGATAATACTCCTATTTTTACTTGAGTGAAGGGTTAAGATTGTTTCTAATTATACTATACTAAAACAACTTATGCACCTGATGGTACAATTATTCACGTTAAACAAAAATACCCATGAAAATTCAGACTAGACACCAACTCCTCAATACTTTGCTAAAATTTGAGCAACCTTTATCAGATACTCTTAACTCTCTCAATAACTTCAGTTGGGATAGTGAAGAAGTCTTAGTTAGCTTGAATAAAGAGCATCTTATTAATATTCTTCAGCGTTATTTGCAAGGGGAATTATCTCTTACTGATGTGGAAAATTGGGCAAATGCAATCGAAGGACGAGAAGATATTGAATATGAAGAAAATTATGAAGAAATTCTAGAAGAAATCTTATTTGTTCTAGCAAATCCTTTATTAAGTAAACCACTTTCTTCTCATTCTGCTCAAGATTATTTGAATCAATTAGATAGCTATATTTATGTTTAACCAATACAAGTTACTTTTTGTTTATGAAATATGTTTAGTAGGGAGGGGGAATTAGGGGCTAAAGCCCAACAACAACGTCACTGATTAATCCTTTTTTAGTCGTTTTCGTTTGGGAATAATATCAGATGGAACACCCCAATAAGCTGAGGCTTGACCCATATTGTATGATAAGTAGTTAGGGTCTGCTGATTCTAATTTTAAGACTTCGAGTGTGTCAGTATCAACCTTGAGCGCTTGGATAATTTCGTCTCCTAATAACTTAGCTAATAAGGGAATCACCGCATTGCCTATTTCTCTAAAACCATGCCATATTGTATGGTGAAATTGAAACCAATCAGGAAAAGTATGCAGTCTTGCTGCTTCTCTAACTGTTATACATCTAGGTATTTTATAATGAATAGGACGAGGAGCAGTATAAGCGCCTTTATCACTGGCTGTTCCTGCTCTTAAAGTATTACATAAACCATTAGTAGCTAATTTTAAAAAACGGCTCTTTTTCTCTACTGTACCTGATTCAGTTTCTAAAAATCGTTGGATTGATGTTTGTGTATGTTTTGAGCCTA
Organism: Microcystaceae cyanobacterium; assembly: GCA_051439665.1. GTDB lineage: Bacteria > Cyanobacteriota > Cyanobacteriia > Cyanobacteriales > Microcystaceae > JBGTGT01. The sequence goes on from JBFRWQ010000470.1 coordinate 1,106, forward strand.
GATGTCCATAAACTAATTGCTCAACTTGTCGAGTATGACATAAAGAATAACAACCATTAGGATAAATATCAAAATTCTTTCTAAATTCTTGATAGTTTAGTTCGTCACTATTAATTCCCTGATCATTACCAAGAAAAGCAGGAAAATCTTCTAAATCAGAAATTGCTTCACCCACACTGTTAAAGTTTGATAGAGCATGAGTTTCACAGGGATAACTAACTGTATGAACATCTTTTCTTGAACCTAGAATAATCAGTCTTCTCCGTTTCTGAGGCGCACCAAATAGAGAAGCATCAAGAATTTTAATTGGTTTAGTAACGACATAACCGATCTTCTCGAATTCCTCAATTAGTTCTTTCAAAAATTGCTGATGTTTCCCAGAAGTCATCCCAGGGACATTCTCAAAGATAAAATATTTGGGCTGTAAATCTTTAACAATTCTTAGATATTCAAAAATAAGTGAGTTACGAGGATCATCAAGTTGTCTTTTACCAATTTGTGAGAATCCTTGACAGGGAGGTCCCCCTGCAATTAAATCAATTTCGCTGGTAAATCCTTGATCTTGAATTCCTTGGACTAACTCTATTGTCTCTAATTGTCTAATATCTTGACATATAGTAGCAGTATAGGGAAAATTGAAATGATGGACTAGAGTATGAATTGGATCAATTTCTACCGCAGCAGCGATGTCAAAACCAGCAGCTTCAAGTCCTAAAGACATTCCGCCACAGCCAGAAAATAAATCAATTGCAATTGGCCTACTCATTAAATGTTTTCATTAATAGAAAGATGGTTCATAATTAATTATATCAAACTTCATTAAATCATAGCAGAGGAAAGTATTTTTAGAGCATAATCTTCTCTTCTTGACCCATAATATTGCTTTCTCCTGAAAACTTCAAATCCCCCATCAATCAATTTAATAAATTTACCTACCATATAGGAGGGGATTAAGCTTTAAGTTATCTAAAGATAACGATACTTATTAGCCCTGTCAATTTATTGCAAGGCGTTCTATGCTTTGGTAATAATCTAATTTGTAATTCTTTCTTCTCTATAGTATATAAAAAATTTGTTAATCATTCTTCTTAAGTGTTGCTAAAGCAGCTTTAATTAAATGGTAATAATGGGGTTGGGTAACATCTACGGTTTGGGCGGTTTCCCGATTTTTGCCTAATAAACCCATTCGGTTTCCCTGACGAATCGCTAACACCTTACCCTGTTCATTTCTAATGCGTAATTCGTTTAAATCTTGCCATAAACTACAAGAATAAAATCGTCCTTGATAACTAAATTTCGCTGTTTGATTCACTGTGACTGTTTGTGGAAGTCTAATTCCTATTAATTCTAATTCAATATTTCTTTGACCTTGCCAATGATTTTCAATCACTTTATAAGCAATGTCCAATCGGATAGGTAAGGGAAAATATTCACCCCATCGCCACGCTATTCCTGATAATTTAACATCTGATTTATCTTGAGCAAATATTAACTTAAGATGCTTATTTTTCAATAATCTCTGTTCAACAACTCTGACATTTTCTGTCCAAAAAATCGGAAAATGATTACCAATACCCCAAGGTTGCAGTTGATCTATTTGTTGATATAAACGTTCATTAATGTGTGTAAAATTCGCTTGAGCATCAATTTTAATTAAAGGTTTAAGATATTCAGGTTGTAAGCAACGATGGGCAAACTCACTCAATCTTTTGATCAATAAAGGTAAATTATCCGTCGGAAAACTAAAACCCCCTGCTGCCTTATGTCCCCCATATTTACCTAATAAATCATCACAATATTCTAGCGCTTCAAATACATGAAATTCTTCAATTCCTCTCGCTGATCCCCTAATCTGACCACTTTCTTCATAAGTCCCAATAAAAACAGGGACACCATATCGTTCAACTAGGCGGGAAGCAACAATACCAATCACTCCATGATGCCAGCCTTCGTTAACAATGACTAGCACTCGTTCTTTTTGCCATAATATGGGCTTGGTTTCAATTAAATGAATCGCTTCAAATTAGATTTGTTCACATAGTTGTTGTCGTTGTTTATTGGTTTGTTCACACTGCATTGCTCTTTCTAAAGCAATTCCTAGATCATCCGTAGTTAACAAATCAATTACCAATTGAGGATCACCAATTCGCCCCACTGCGTTAATTCTCGGTCCTAAACGAAAGCCTATATCATCAGGTTTTAATTGTTTTTGTTCTTCACTCACCCCTGACATCTGCATGAGCGCTTGTACACCCGCTAATTGAGAATTAGGTAATCTTCTCAACCCCCGTTTTAACCAGCGACGGTTAACCCCTACTAAGGGCGCTAAATCTGCGATCGTTCCCAATGTAAACAATTCTAATAATTGATCGGTTAATCCTTGTAATAACCCCAATTTTTGGGCAGTGGTAACGGCTAAAATGTAAGCAACTCCTACCCCTGCTAACCCTGCGTAGGGAGATAATTCTGATAGTAATTTAGGGTTTAAGATAGCATCAGCCGGGGGCAATTGTTCGGGTAAATCATGGTGATCGGTAATAATTACTGTGATCCCTAATTCCACAGCTAATTTAATGGGTTCATAAGCTGAAATGCCATTATCAACGGTTAAAATAAGTTTAACGTTCTCTTTGGCAAATTCTTCAACAATACGCTGATTAATTCCATAACCATCTTTCATTCGGCTAGGAATAGCATAATCAACCTTAGCCCCCAAATGACGAAAGGCTCTTAATAGTAATGAGGTACTTGTCATACCATCTGCGTCGTAGTCCCCACAGATCGCAATTTTTGCCTGATCTGCGATCGCTTTTTCTAACAATTCGACACTTTTGGCTAAGTCAGGAAACTCACTAATTGGAGAGGGTAAGTTATTACTTTCTGGGTTAATAAAGATGTGAGCAGCTTCTGGTGTTGTAATCCCTCTATTTAATAAAACTTGACTCATTAAGGGAGATAACCCTGTTGCTTCCATTAGGGTTTGACTATCTTCTGGGGAATTCGGAAAAAGTTGCCATCGTTGGGAAGGAAGTTTCATTATATCTTCAACCAAAGAGATAGGTCTTTTTGAGTTAATGATTCAGTTTTTAGAATATCTTTTCGGTAGAATTCGAGTAGATTCTGCATATTATTAGATGATAATGGCTGATATTTTTCTTGCAATTGGTTGTCAACTCGATAAAATAATGCACGTCGTTGTTCAGGATTTGTAAAAGGCTTCAGAATCTTACCAATTGTCTTTTTGACTGACGGACTATACAAGAACTTTTTCAGAGCATTCTCTTTTTTTACTTGACCTTTACGTAGAATAATGCTTGTATCTGGCATAAAATTAGAGTCAACGCCAATAAACTTGAACAGAGACTTATAAAAAGCTGATTTATTGTTAACAAAATCATCAAAGAGTAAAATTAGGAATTTCTCTAGACCAAATGACTCTAAATATGGCTCTAAATGTTGAGAATACAGACCATTTTCTATAACTCCTTGCTCAAGATACTGCTCAGGATGAAGACATATTTCCTCAAGTTTGAAATTTTGGGTGAAGGGAAGGTCGTCTTTTTGCATATGATAGTAATGAGATACCATTCGCTCGATTGGATTACGCAAGATAATAACGAACTTAGCATTTGGAAAGTGCTTTTGAAGTCTAGGCATTGCTCTTTTTTTGTGTAAATAAACACTAGAAACCTCACCTAAAATCTTTTTGGGATTAGTTAAATCATAAGAATTGGCATAATTTTCTAGATTCAAATTTACTGAAGCAAGTAAGTCTTCTCCTTTCGTTATTGGCATTGTAATTTCAGGATGTTGAGCAAGATAAGTATGTAATGAAGATGTTCCACACTTGTGTCCTCCCAATACAATAAAACGATCACTCTCTAAAAACTCATGTAGTCCTTTCATAGCAATAGATCTTTTAAGAAGTGTTAATTATGTGTGACTATTCGATGACTAATTATACTAGCAGTTGTTTAATTTGTCTAAGTGAAGAAGTTCAATTAGAAAATCCCCATAAAATTCCCCCAGTCAAAATTAAACAGAGAAGGCCACTCAAACCTGCTAAGGGTTGTCGATAAATACCTGTAATCCACTGAGGACTCTCCACAGGATAGATAATTAACTCCGCCGCATCCAGAGACGCTAACCCCCATACCCAAGCGCTATGGAGTCCCCACGCTAGTCCTAAATTACCCCCATCTATCCATCTTGCTCCTACTAATACCATCCCCATGAGCCATAAACCTGGTAGTTGGGGTAAAGTTTCTTTTCGCTCCCAAAGCAGGTGCAATAAGGCAAAAATAATACTGGAAATGATCGCAGCGATCGCAGGGGAATAGGTTTCTTGCAGTTGTGTCTGAAAGATCCCACGAAAAATTAGTTCTTCTGTGATCCCAATCCAAAGGGCGATCGCTAACAGGGGAACACTGTTACTAACTAACTGCGGCCAATTCTCCCGATTCCATTGTATCCATCCACCCCAACTTTCTAAACCAAAGACAAGGATTAAGCCTAGTCCTCCTAAGCCCATCCCTATCAATAGGGAGAAAATTAGGGATGATTGCCAATTTAAACCATAATCTGATAAAGATTTCGGCTCAATTTGATAGTTTAACCACACAAGTAAGGGTACAAATACATATAGCGCTGCAACAAGGGGTAATTTTTGTTGGGGGGTGAATGGTTGAAAGGGTTTCCACTTCAAAAACATGGCAAGAGGAACGGCCACAGGTAGCCAAATCCCAAACCAGACCGTCAAAAATAGAACAATTTTACCAATAGAAGGGAGAGAACTCCCCCAGTCAAGAAGCCAAGAAAACATTATTTACTCCCATATAACTAACAACAGGTTTTTGTCTGAAGAGAACGTTGGCTTTTCTTCTGCACAAAAACCTGCATGATAGTATCAAGGTCTATAGCGAACTATCTATTGAGATGTAAGAGAGGAGAGAATGGGATCTTCACCCTCCCAGCAAGGTTAGCCTACAACGGGAGACATAGAAAGGATGGACTAAATGGTTATCCCTATTCTTCCCACTGGGTTACTTCTTACTCTTCTTCAAAACCGGAATCACCATCGAGTTGCTTGAGGTGAATATGTTTATAGCCCAGTTTAATTTCAAACTCATCGCCAGGTCCTAATCCCATTGCTTTGGTGTAGGTAGAACCAATCACAATTTGACCATTTTTATGGACACTAACTCGGTACGTTGGCTCACGGCCACGGCCATCTTTTGAACCCTCTGGATCGAGGGGAATGTCTTTCGCATCAAGCAGTGCGTTGTAGAACTCGACTAATTCGACCTTTTCTTCTCCCCCTTTGATTGTGTAATAACCACATTCTTTTGCCTTTTCCCGTCTTGGTATGTCGGGCAATTCCTGTACTTTCTTGAGAAGGGCTTGTCCCGTTAGTCGGATTGGTGCAGTATCGGTTGCCATTTGCTAATTGTCCTTTAAGTTTTATGGTTACAGTTTACATTTTTGAGGTTGATTGTTCCTATTAAAACTATAACGCTAAATGTTGATTATGAGCAAAAAAATTTTCCTCAAAATATTTGAGGGGATGGGCGGCCTCTGTCTGTCCTTCCCTTAAGTTGGGTCTATCTTTTCCCTCGCTGACTCATTTTCAGTAGAGGAATTGAGGAAAACAATTTAACGGATGATGGGGAAACCCTAGCCCTAATTGATCACCACGGGTACAATTTCTGTCTGACTCCCTAATCGGGAATCATTATATTAAAAATTGTTAAAATTCTCTCTCAGTTTTACCCAACTATAGGGATGATTCCATAAGCGCTGTTTACTCTTCATCAAGATTTCGCAAGATAGATGAAAAAATGCGCTCTTTACGGCGAAACCGTTCTAGTATAGAGAGTGTCTGCTAAGATGAGCATCAGCCAGTTTGACAAGCTGACGTGCGACTCTTCAAAATTTCTCAGTCGAGGATAGATTAACGATGGATTCTAATTTCGATAAAACCACAGAAAAACCGATTGCTGTTGGGAGCAATGCCCCTAGTGCGATCTCAGCCCCTAAAAAAATGCCTGAGATGAACCAATCCTGGCAAGAGTGGATAGAGCCTGTCATGGATGTTTTGGCAAAAGTCCCAGAATATATTGGTGAATTTTTCAGTAGTTATAGACAGCCCTTGATTACCTTGGGGTTAATTTTCTTAGGAATTGTCAGTGTTAAAGTCACTTTAGCTGTGTTGGATGCTTTGGACGATATTCCCCTTCTTGCGCCTATCTTACAGTTGGTTGGGCTTTGCTACACCATCTGGTTTGTCTATCGTTACCTGTGGAAAGCATCGCAGCGGGAAGAATTAGTGACCGAAATTGAAGCAGTTAAACAACAGATTTTCGGTAACGAATAACTAGATCATTTGTTGCTCTATTTTGCTTCATT
>JBFRWQ010000471.1:0-3739 GCA_051439665.1 Microcystaceae cyanobacterium
CGAACGGGATACTCGCTTTCACGGCGTTAAACAAGAATGTGGCTTGCATTTACCCCTAACCCCAGAAGTTGCCCAAAGTCTTGATTCAAGTACATTATAATTGGGATCAGACAAAGTTATCCCCCTACTGCTACATAGGGGGGTAAAGCTCTGACTATCAAGAGGAGTTCACCCTATGACCTTTGAAGAAATTCAAAAAACTATTGAGGTAATGTTATCTGTCCAAAGACAGATACAAGATAGTCAACTAGAGTTGCGAGATGCACAAGAAAGGGAAAGAGAGACCTTGCAAGTTATGATTGAAGAAATGAATCGCTTTATCGAAAGGTCTAACCGTAATGAACGAAGGATTGAACAGCTAATAGGCTATAGTATCACTAATGAATCAGAACACCTTGACATAGAGCAAAGATTTAGAGAGCTTGAAGATCGAATAAGTGAGTTAGAAAAGCAAAATTGAATTTTAAGGACGATTATCTCTACTTTTTACTATTTTTCCTCAATTATTGGCTGAACAATTAGGAAAGCATAAAGCTGATATAGTTGAATGACCCTAACGCTAGGCGATCAGGATTTTTGATGGGTTGTAAATTGATAATTATTTCTTTGGGATCAATGCAAAGAAATGTAAACTTTTATAAAATAGAGATTAACTCCCACTCTCCTTAACACTCAACATGAACCTGATCAAATTGGCAGTGCGTTGGCGACATGGAACTGCTGTACTCTTTTGTCTCTTGGCACTATTCGGCACATTATCCCTATTTCGCTTACCCTTAGAATTGCAACCTGGTGGAGAAAAGCCTGAGATTACCATTAGTACACCCTATTCAGGGGCAAGTCCGGCAGAAGTAGAAGATATTATCACTCGCCCCATAGAAGAAGCGCTAGAAGAAGTTAAGGAAGTCACAGAAATTAGCAGCAGCAGTTCACCAGGGCGTAGTCGCATTACCCTAGAGTTTAATTGGACGAGTAATGTTAACGAGCGCCTCTTAGACGTGATCACCCAATTACAGCAAGTGGAAGCTTTACCCCCTGAAGCAGGGGAGTCAGAGGTAGAAATTGTTAGTGGTAGCAGTCGGCCAATGATGTGGGTGACGTTATTACCGAAGGAGGGATACACTGCTGATGATAATCACTATCGGGATCTTGTCGATGATATTGTTGTGCCTCGTTTTCGCCAAATTCCAGGCATAGGGGAGTTTATTATCTCTGGTGGCAGAGGAAGGGAAGTAGAGGTCATTGTTGACCCTAAAGCCCTAGCAGATCGCCGTTTAACTATTGCTGATGTGGTTAATACCCTGCGCAATAATAACCGAGATATTCGGGGCGGTCCTCTGGTTGTGGGACGTAGAGAATATAGGGTACGAACGATTAGTCGCTCAACTGATGTGAAGCAATTAGAAAGCTTTATCCTCAGAAGGGATCAATCAGGGACTATTTTCTTAGGAGATGTGGCGACAGCCAGAATCGGTCGTCAAATTCAAGATCGGGCTTTAATTCGCAATGATTTACCAGCAGTAGGTGTGGGAATTGTCCGACAAGTGGGGGGAAATACCCCTGTTATCTCTAAGGGAGTTCGAGAAGCGCTAGTAGAAATAGAAGAAAGACTGGATCAAGCAGGGGAAGGCATTGCTTTTGATATTACCTATGATGAAAATGATTATATTCAAGGCGCAATTAATTTTGTGCAAGGAAATTTGATTATTGGGGCTATCTTAGCTGCTTTAATTTTAATCCTCTTTTTGGGATCATTGCGAACGGTTGCAGTGATTGCGATTACCATTCCCACGACCTTAATTACTGTCTTTATTGTCTTTAATTTGTTAGAGCGCTCGCTCAATGTCATCAGTTTAGCAGGATTAGCCTTTGCTGTGGGGATGGTGGTTGATAACGCTATTGTGGTGTTGGAAAATGTCTTTAGCCAGATGCAGCAGGGGAAATCTCCTGTTAAAGCAGCAATAGATGGGACACAAGAGGTTTGGGCGGCTATGTTGGCTTCTACCTTAACCACAGTTGCAGTATTTGCCCCTATTATCCTAGTCACAGGGGAAGCAGGACAATTATTCTTTGATATTGGGTTAGCGCTTTCTACCTCTGTCTTAATCTCTCTATTTGCAGCGATTACCCTTGTTCCCATGTTATCGGGGTTATTCCTCAAAGAGTCGGAAGCGCAACAGATGTTAGAAACTCAAGGGGTAGCACAAGGAAATGCCATAGAAAGGGCAATTATCAGAACCTCGAACCTATTTCGCATTTTTCAAACTCGTTTAGAACAGTTAATCTTAGGGACGGTTGCATGGTCACTTGATAGCGCTGCACCCCTCAGAAAATTGTTTATTTTGATGATTCCTGTCAGTTTATTGGCAATTAGTGTGGTTTTATTGCCTCCCCCCGATTATCTCCCTGAAGGAAACCGCAACACTATTATGTGGTTAGCTGAACCCTTTCCCGGCACCAGTATTCCTGAAGCGGTAAGATTATCGGAAGGTCCTCGTAAATTTGCAGGAGAGTTACCCCTAACCCGTCGTACCCTCTATGTGCATCGAGGTAGTTTTAGGGTGGTGATGGCCTTTCTTGATCCCAAAGATGCAACCAGTAAGAATTTAGATGATATGGTAGGGCAAATGAGAGCAGTTAGTGGTAATTATCCAGGCTATCGCTTTTTAATTCCTCGTCGTATCTCTATCTTCCGTAATCCAGGTAAAGAGTTTGAAGTACAAATTATTGGACAGGATTTAGACCAATTAAATCAAATTGCGGGCAAATTGCGTAGTCAACTGACAGAATTAGAAGGGGTACAAAATGTTCGGTCTGATTTTGTCACGGGTGCGCCTGAAATACAAGTAATTCCTAATCGGGCCCGACTCGCAGAGGTTGGGTTATCAGAGCAAGATATTGGGGAAATGGTCGAAGTAGCGCTAGGGGGACTCAGAGCATCTAAATTCATTGATGGTAAACGAGAATTAGATGTAACGGTAGAATTAGAAAATACTTTTGTTAGTACCCCTGAACAGTTACGACAACTCGCTATTTATAACGGAAATGGCCAACGGATTCAATTAAGCGATGTCGCAGAAGTCAGAGAAACAACGGGACCCAATAGTATTAATCATGTAGATTTAACCCGTTCTATTACTTTAACCGCAAATGTGGCACGAGATGCTTCTTTAGGGGGGTTAGTAGAACAAGCAGAACAGGATGTTTTAAAACCAATGCGAGCCACTTTACCTCCTAATATACGCCTTGAATTAGCTGGATCTGCTGACGTATTAGGGGAAACCTTGTTTCAATTAGGTTCAACCTTTGTTTTATCCCTGTTTATTACTTATTTGCTGTTAGTTGCTCTTTATCGTTCTTTTGCTTATCCTCTGGTTATTATGGCTACTGTCCCAATGGGGATTAGTGGGGCATTGTTAAGTTTAGTGTTAGTTAATATGATTCCTGGTGTGATTATTCCCCTCGATATGATTACGGGGTTAGGATTTGTCATTTTAACGGGAATTGTGGTGAATAATGCGATTTTATTAGTTGATCGGTCTTTACAACTCCATAAAGAAGTAGGGAAGGACTTAGATAGTGCGCTCTATTATGCAGTCAGCGATCGCTTACGTCCTATTTTCATGTCAGCAGGAACGAGTGTATTGGGTATGTTACCTTTAGCTTTACTCCCTGGTAAGGGGGCTGAATTGTATCAAGGATTGGGGATTGTTTTAGTGGGGGGATTGGCTTTTTCTAC
>JBFRWQ010000472.1:0-6677 GCA_051439665.1 Microcystaceae cyanobacterium
AGATGGGGAAGAGGGGGGAGTGTGGGGAGTGTGGGGAGAGGGGGGAGATTCTTGGCCAGAGAGTGATAACTGGGTTTTGTTAACCGGATTTGGTATAAGATTGGTGTACCTCATTAAGATTGGAAAACACTATCTAACCAATCTAAATCATTCGTGAACAGTGATACAGGCATCTTGCCTGTCACAAGCTAAAAGTAGTATAGGCATCTTGCCTGTCACAAACCAGATAAAAGTAAAAATATCCCCGTTCAATCGATAGATCGGGGACTTACCGTAAGATCATTGAGATATGATTAAAAATGTAGATAAGCGGCCTCTGCTTCCAGTTGACTAACCAGTTTGTCATTGCCTTGAGAACGTGCGACTTCAATGCGATGTTGTAAGTTTTTCCGTAAACTTTCCCGATGAGTCTTAGCTGCTTGATCTAACATATCTTGACGAACTTTTTTCATGATGGAGATCCCTCTCGATTGCTTAATGCTTGTCTATATTTTTAAGATAGCATTTTTCCTAAGCTTCTATATAAATTGTTACAATAATTTGATAATTATTTAATACTTGTGTTCTAAATTGTAATTGACCTATGAATAACCATTATCAGATTGCTTTATTGAGTGATTTTGGCTTAAAAGATGGCTATGTGGGCATTATGAAGGGGGTAATTGCCACGATTAACCCTAAGGTTCCTCTAATTGATATTAGCCATCATATTCCTCCCCAGGATATTCTAGCAGGTCGATTTTGCCTAATGAATAGTTACCCTTACTTTCCCAACCATACAATCTACTTAGCAGTGGTTGATCCTGGTGTGGGGAGTCAGCGACGGGGAATAGGAGTTAAATTCAGTAAAGGATATTATATCGGTCCCGATAACGGCTTAATTAGTGGTATTTTAACCTTAGATTCAGCGATTGAGGCAGTAAATTTAAGTAATTCCCAATATTGGCGAGATCCAAATCCCAGTTTTACCTTTCACGGACGAGATATTTTTGCACCAACGGCTGCTTATTTAGCTAAAGGGGTTAGATTAGAAGAATTAGGCGATCGCATTGCAACTGATAGTTTAGAAACAATTGCGATCGCTCCTCTTGAAATCAAGGAAAAAGAAATTAGGGGATCAATTCAATATATCGATGGCTTTGGTAATTTAATTACAAATATTCCTCATAATCTCTTAATATCGGATAATTGGCAAGTTACCGTCAAGGAAACCATTATTTCCCAAGGAAAGACCTATGGAAAGGTAGAACAAGGGGAATTAATCGCCTTAATCGGGAGTCATGGCTGGCTAGAAATTGCAGTCAATGGAGGGAGTGCGAAAGAAAAATTAGGCGTTGAAATGAGGGAGGGGGTTGTGGTAATTTTTAAATCATGAAAGCTTATATTCAAGATGATATTTTATACCTTCATGCAGAAGATGTTCCTCCTTATAAAAAAGGCGGATCAGTTGTCAGAAACAGTTATTTTTGGGCATTAAAATCTATTAGTTGCTATGCAGCGAGGGGAAAAGATTGGGAGTTTGATGAGGTAGTTTGGGTAGCTTTAAAACGGATGTTACTTGCCTTTACTGAATCAGGTTACTTAGGCTATTCTGAAACTTTTTTAGAGTTTGCTGAAGATGCACAGATACCAGACGTATTAAGAGCCGTTTCCACTCGTTTAAGTTAGGGGATTTTCTTTTTTTGCCTGATATAAGCTCTGGGTTGATATACTCCAGTTTTCAGTTTTCAGTTTTGCTGCTTTCAATTATTCCCACACTCCCCACACTTCCCTATCTAAGGGGTTACTGAGCAATGAAATAACGGGCGCAAGGTTTGCGCCCCTACAACAATATGGCTTAAAACGGAATATCGTCTAAATTGCCTTCTTCACCACTAGGAGAGACAGGAACGGGTTCAGGGGTTTCATAATCAGGTTTAGGCGCATTATTTTGTTTATAATTGCCCATTTCTACCACATTTTCAGGGGCAGCAGGGGTCACGTTATTACTACGACTGAGGGGATGAATACGGGAAGCCACTAATTCGGCTTTTTTCTCTTTATAGCCTTCAGGTCGTTCAATTGTTTTCATAGATAAGCGACCTTCAATAATTAGCATATCTCCCTCACTATACTCTTCGGGAAAACGAGTGGCAAAATTGCCCCATCCTACTACTTTTAGGGTAGCAGGGGGAGCATTGCTCCCTAATCCTTCCAATTCGACTAACATTTCAGCAACTGGGGTTTGATTGTCTTGGGTGTAGCGTAATTGGGGATTTCGTACTACTTTCGCAGCTAAAACGCAGCTATTCATAATCCTGAGTCCTCTAAGATAGTGTCAATGTTCTAGTAATATTGTAGTCTAATTTGTCCCTAATTGAGTGCTTTTTCCTTGAGATATTTTCCTTTGATTCCCATCCTCTGTGATCTCAAAGCTTAAAAAGAGAGAGCGTTATAATTAAAATGACGAGTTATAAGGAGGACAATTATGAGATTTCTAAGTCCTAAAATTGATTATGTTTTTAAGAAAATATTCGGTTCTGAGCAAAGTACAGATATTTTAATTAGTTTTCTCAATAGTGTTATTTATCGTGGGGAAAAGGTCATTCAATCTTTAACGATTGTGAATCCTTATAATCCTAGTCAGATTATGACCTTAAAAGACTCCTACTTAGATATTAAAGCAGTGTTAGCTGATAATTCGATTGTCATGATAGAAATGCAGGTTGCTCCCATGACAGCCTTTGGTAAAAGGGTCGTTTATAATATGGCCAAAGGTTATGCTAACCAGTTACAGAAATCTGAGAATTATATTTTGCTCAATCCTGTTATTGCTGTTACTATCACAGATTTTCTTCTTTTTAAAGCAACAGAAGATGTGATCAATGAATTTATCTTTAAAGAGAAAACGAAGAATTTTCCCTGTGTAGATGAAGAATTAAAACTCATTTTTATTGAATTGCCAAAATTTGAGAAAACCCTCCCTGAGTTAGAAACTTTAGCCGATAAATGGATATATTTTCTCAAAGAAGCCCAAAGCTTAGACAGTATTCCAGAGTCGCTAGGAGAAGTGTCAGAGATTGAAGTTGCCTTGAGTATGGCTAATGAAGCTGGAATGAATCTAAGAGAATTAGAGGCAGTTGAAGCAAGAGCAACGTTTTTACGAGATGAAAGAGCGAGAATAATGTATGCTATAGAAGAAGCCCGACGGGAAGGACTAGGAAAAGGAAGAGAAGAGGGACGACAAGAAGGGCAAAAAACAGAAGCCTTGTCTTTGATTTTGCGTCTAATTAACAAGCGCTTTGGAGAAATTACTGAGCCTTTAAATCAGCAAATTGAAAACTTACCCCTCGAAGCATTAGAAAGTTTGGGAGAAGATTTCTTAGACTTTGAAACAATAGATGATTTAGTTAGTTGGTTAAATCAGTGACTAAATCCTCTGTTAACAAATGCTAAACAGTCGCAAAGTCTGAGTTAAAGCGCTCCAAAGAGCCAATTACCTTTTGCTTTGGTATCTTCACTATATAAAAATTCATCCAGCAATTGAGTTAATTCATCTTTAGTTAGATAACCATTTTTGTCTAAGTCTAAATGACTGAAAATTCTTTCTGATTCAGTTGTCTCAAAATTATAGAGTTGATAAAATTTGCTAAACTCTTCTAAACTCACTTTTTGATCATGGGAAAAATCCATTGATTCTAAGATAATATTGACTAAAGCTCGTTTAACATAGCGGGCTTCAAATTGATCAAGCATTTGCTCTAAGTACCAAAGCCATTCGTCTTGTGTGACTTTTCCATCTGCATTTCGATCAGCCCAAACTTGCAAACGACTACTAAATCCCGACCAGAAAAAATGCAATTCTTCATAAGTCTGATCTGGCCATTTTAAGTCTCTGAGTTTAATAATCATGTCGATTGTTTGCTGGAAATCTTCAGGACTTAGTACTCCGTCTTGATTGCAATCTAAAATATTAAAGAAGCGGATGAGTTTTTGTTTACGCAGTTCACTTAACATAATTAATTTTAATGTAGTTCGTAGTGAAGGCTTTAGCCGTTAAAGATATGTTCTCAGTGGCTCACTACAGGACACAGTTCGTAGTGAAGGCTTTAGCCTTGCCCAAATAAGCCCTAAAAGGCTCACTACAAGCCACGATTCTAGTACACTGAATTGCCCCTGTCAATCGAATTGTTAATTAATTTTAAATAAATTCTAAAATGGCTTCGGCTACTCTTTCTGGTTGTTCTAAATGGGGAACATGACCACAGTTTTCTATCCAGACAATTTGATGATTGGGAAGAATTTGACAAAATTTATCTGCTGATTTTGTGCCTAAGATCTTATCTTGTTTACCCCACAAAATTAAAGTCGGTTGTTGCAGATTTTTTAAAGACTGTTCATAAGAACCATATCCTCCACTTTTGGTAAAAGAAATTAAGGCTTCTCGCCACGAAGGACAATTAAGATGTAGCGCTGCACATAATTGAGCATCTCGACTAGCAAAGCTTTTATCATAATAGGCTGCTTCACTAAATTTTTGTCTCACTTTAGCATTGCTTAAAAAAGCAGTGGCTAGATAGTCTAAGGGGGGAAACATAAATTTACCAAGGGTGGGTGGTTTTTCTAACCCTGCACTGTCAATTAAAATCAATTTATCTACTGCTTCAGGATAGGTTAAGGTAAAATCAATGGCGGTTGCTCCTCCCATTGATGCCCCTAAGATAATCATTGGTTTTTCAATTATGGTTTTCCAAGTATAATAAAGATGGGTTTTAATGGTGTCAGGGGAAATCACAATGTCCCTCATTCTGTCGGTAAAACCAAAGCCAAATAAATCGATTGCATAGGTTTTTGTCTGTTGAGAAAGCAGGGGCAATAAACGACGAAATTCCAACAGAGAACTGTCAAACCCATGTATCAGTAAAATAGGGGTTTCTCCGATTCCTTGATGCACATAAGCAGTAGCGATCGCATCTAAACACAGGGGCGTTAAAATAGATTGATATTGAATGGCTTTAACAAGGTTAATTGAGGTTAATTCTGTGAGTTGATTAATCTCAGGAAAATTAATGACCATGAATGTTAATTGAATAATAGGTTCGACTTAATCCAATTAACTATCTTATCCCTTTTCGGGTAACTTGAGAACGGGTCTGACGGGGCTCGAACCCGCAACTTCCGCCGTGACAGGGCGGTGCTCTAACCAGTTGAACTACAGACCCAATTTGGACACAATTACAATATTAGCGAACTTCTTTTCTTTTTGTCAAGGTTTTTCGCAAATTTTTTTAGTAAAAAAAGAAATATTGCTTTTCCGAGATTATATCTTCCTAAGACTGAGGAAGTAATTGCAAAGAATTTAAGAATGAGTTATTTTGCCGTTCATCCCGCTCATTTTTAGGAGAACGCACCCCCACAATATAGACTTTCTGATTAACCAGATAAGCACGCACTCGAATCATCTCTGTTTCCCCAGCAAAGGTTAACTCTCTACCTGGAAACTCCTCTATTTTGATGGCTCGGCTGTTGGTTAACTCAAACTCCTCTTCTAGGGTTACTCTTTCCTGTATCACTTCTAAGACAATTTCTGGCTCTTCAAGTTGCTTTTCTGTCAAAGCAGGTAGATAAGCCACGGTAAAGATATGATCATCACTACGGGAGGAGAGGCTACGGAAGGCCAAATCACCTAACCTAGTCTCTAAGGTAACGGAATCTTCTGTTAACACCCCTGGTGGCATCCAAAAGGAAACGCCCCCCTCTTTAAAAACAATGAATTGCCAACTACGGGAGTTTTCTCTAGGAGGAATGACACCACTAGGGGGTTTACGAAACATGAGGCGATCTTCTGAACTCAAGCGCCCAGTTTGAAAAAAACTGCGAACCTCTTGACTAGAAGATTGGGCAATGGGAAAGGCATTTAGGGCTTGAAATGAATAAAATGGAGTAATTAAGATAATTAGCTTGGTTAAGGCTGACCTAACGTGCTTTTTCATAACAAAGTATTCTCCTCAAATAGTCTTAGAACATCCTAGCGTAAGAATGTCAAGAAAAGGTAACGGGTTTGACGGTCATTTTTGGGGAATCATGTTTTAATAAACTGATGTAACCTATAAGCTTTTCTAATTGAACTCCTATGATCTGCCAACAATGTCAATCCAACCTCTCCTGTCTGGTTTATCAACTCTCTTCCATTGATGAGCGAATTCGTCAAAAGATCGAAAATCTGAAAAAATGTGAGAAACACAAGAAGCAGGACTAAGGCTCGGTTTAGATGTCATTAATCTTTGAATTAGTCCCTTAACGGTGTAAAATTATTTCTCAACAACACACACTCCGTCTATGACTGATTTACCGTTTAATGATACTCTTTACCTGATCCTGTGCGCACACTGTTTAATCGGCGCAATTGGTTCTCTGGTTGCTCAACAAAAAGGCTATCCTTTTGCTAAATGGATGGTGATTGGCTTAATTGGGGGAACAGCAGCGCTACTCTATGCCTTATGGATGAAAAAGGCAGATCAATTCGATTAGCGTTTAGTGCTGTAGCTTGGGTTAAGGCACGAAATCCAACAATCGATATTCCTCATCAATCAAGACATATAATCAACTGAATTGCCTATAGTAGCGCTGTAGGTTGGGTTAAGGCACGAAACCCAACAATCAATCAAGATATATAATCAGTGTCAGTCTAGTGGATT
>JBFRWQ010000473.1:0-10919 GCA_051439665.1 Microcystaceae cyanobacterium
AAAACTGGTCTGACCCCTCAGTATGTTGCCATTGAAAAGTTCCCGTATCAGCAAAACCCAAGAGATTATGAGAAGAGGCGGTTAATTGTAGTTGATTTTCCCCCACCAGAAAAGAATTATAGTTATTACCTTCAATCCCTATCCGAAATGCCTCTGCTTCTACCAGCGTGAGCCGTAGGGTTGTCCCAGAGATTAATGTCCCCTTAATCTCTTGAATGCGAGGGTCTTCTTGTAGCTTATTTAAGGCAAAATTAAGGTCATTAACGTTTAAGGGAGACTTGACAAAGGCATTAATCCGATTCTTAACATAAGATTCAGGTAATCGCTTTAATCCTTCTATTTGGATTTCACTGATTTCTCCTTGTTCAACCACGTTGAAAATTAGTGTGCCCTCAAAATCATAATTCCCCTTTAAGTAGGCTAAACTCAAGATATATCCTTTTTTTTGATAAAAGACACGAATTTTATGCTGAATATCGCTTATTATAGTCGTATAGTCCTTAACTGAGTAGGATTTTCCTAGATAATCCTCTACCAGTTCCCTTAAGGTTTGATCAGAAAAAATGGTGTTGCCCTCAAAAGCGATCGCATCTAAGAAAAACTGAGATTCCCTTAAAGGTTGTCCCTCAGCTTGAGCGATTAGAAGTGCTGAGGGGTAAAAAGACTTTTGGGGACTTTCTTGCCCCAAACAATCGTCCAATTCCTGTTGCGTAAGATATCGTCCTGTTACCCACTTCCCATTTCGATAAACTAACCCGTTGGCAGGAACATCAGCTTTTTCTGAGACTACCGCCACAAATCCCTGAGTTACCGCCGATGTCTGTTCACGGCGAATTAATTCAACTTCATCACAGCCTACCTCGACCGTAAGGATAGCTGGTCTAGGATTAAGGCTTAAAATGTTGAATTGACGCTTTAAAAGATCAAAATCGGTGTTAATCTCCACTGTTCCATCAATGCCTAACTCAGAAGATGCCGTAATCTCACTACTGGGGTCTTGAAAGAACACTTCTGTATTAATCTGGATATTGCCACCATTTCCCTCAAAGGCGTTAGCAGTGATTTGAGAGTTGTTGAGTAGGAACGTTGTATTGTTGTTGAGGGTAATGTTGCCACCGTTCCCTGTTCCCCCTGCGGTAGCGGTGATTTGGGAATTGTTGAGGGATAAGCGATCGCCTGTTAAGAAAATATTTCCCCCTTGGCCAGATTGGGTGGCTGCGGTGATTTGTGCGTTGTTGGTTAGGGAGAGGTGATCAGAATTAATTTGTAAATCACCCCCCGTTCCCGATCCTACATGATCAACGCTGATGGATGCTCCGTCTCTCACAATTAAGTTTGGGGTTTCAATCAATATACTTCCCGAATCACCAGAGGGAATTATGGGGAGATCGAAGATATTTTGTTCGTTAATTATATTGGCACTCGAAATGATGGTACTTGGATTAATTGCCTCTTCTACTTTGCCAGATACCTCAATCAGATCAGAAGCTCTAATTAGAATTTTCCCAGAATTTCCTTGAGAAAGAGTAGAAGAATCAATTCGTCCCCCATCTAAGACTTTTAGGAAATTAGTTGTGATAGTTAAAGTGCCTGCATTACCTTGTCCAAAAGATGTTGCTCCAATGATACTAGGAGCAAAGACAACAGGGCTAGTACCTCTTAATAATATATTTTCACTGATAATCGAAGTATCTCCCCCGAATCCCTGTCCACTTGTTAAAGATACCAAAACACCACCATCTAAAATATTAATAGATGGTGCATTAATAGTAATATCACCTCCGTGTCCACTATTAGTTGCGATCGAACTAATGGTACTAGAGAATTCAGGACGAAGATCATCAAAACCAATAATTGAGAGTTGTTGGTCTAGAAATAAATTGATATTTCCGCTCTCTCCCTGTCCAAAGCTACCTGTGGCTATCAAAGCTCCTTTCTCTACTAATAATTCTTTCCCTGAAATATCTATAGCCCCTCCCTGTCCACTTTGAACAGTTCCCGTAGCTATTGAAGTTCTAGTTAGCCCATTGAACGTCCCTGATAGGGTAATGTTTCCTTCAGCTTGAACAATGATATTCCCTGATGGTTGTTGTCCTAAATTAGTAATAGCAATGTGTGTTCCTTCTGTTAAAGAAATATTCTTGCCTGATAGTAATAAATTACCTGCTCCATCACCAGCAGCATATACAGAGCTATCTTCTAAATTAAGATCTGACAAAGAACCTTGAATAGATATTATATTTGTAGGTGATAAATCGAAATTGATCAAACCTTGAGAAATACTAATAAGCTGTATATTTCCAGAAAAACTGGTTAAGTTTCCCCCCTGAAAATCAACTCCGTTAGCAATTAAGCTGATTGATTGGTTCGGTCGGACAATTAGCCCATCATTTTTAATCCGTTGAAATACTCCTAAAGTTTCTCCTCCGATAAAATTGTTTCCAGTTCCCCGAACAGTTATTGTCCCATTTCGTTGAGAGTTAAACTGTAAACCTACAGGTGCAGAAATCGTTAAAAGTGATTGATTGGGATTGAGGACATCAAGCTTTCCCCCATCAGCAAAATCAACTTGTGATGCAGTTGTTCCTATAAATGATCCTCCCAACAATAATTGAGCATTTTGCCCAAAAGTAATGCCATTAGGATTAATTAAAAATAAATTAGCCGTACCATTTGCTCCCAATCCCCCATCGATCAAAGAAATATTATTCCCCGTTACCCTACTAAAGATATTGGTAACATCTAACCCATTATTAAACAGCACAAATTGTCCTGTATTAACATTAAACTCTTGAAAACTATGAAACAAATTTTCTCCTGTCTGCGTTCCCCCATTAATTAAGATGGTTTGACTATCGGGGGAAATGATAAAGGAGTTATTAGGCAAAGTTTGATCTGGGATAACTTGAGCGACTACTGACTGAGATGACAAGCCAAAAGCAATCAAGACTGATAAACGCCTCATAATTTAAGCAGATTTTTAGAGTGACATTTACTCGATTATAACTCTGAATAAATAGAGCAACCAAACATTCTTTAAATTTTGCAACAACCATGAAAAAAGAGAGGCATACGGGTCGGTAAATCCAGAATTGCCAATGGCTCATTTTCTAGCTTTTCTGCATCTAAAATTACCATCTTGCTCGTCTCTGAATTTCCATCATAAATCACAGAAATTATCCACCCACCTTGATTTTTCGGTTGAGGAATGAAGATGGGTTCAGAAGGATACCAATGTGGCTCAAAATTGGTAGTGCTTAATTGTTGAGTTTCGTAATTATAACAAGCTAAAGCATTATATCTTTCTGTGACTGTATTTGTGCCTTCTTGATGGATACAGAAATAGATATTTGAATGCTTATATGCGACTTGAGCGGGGTCAACTTTAGGAAATTCACAGCAGCGATCTAATAAAGTGATTTGGTCAACTACTTTACCCTGATTTGGCTCAATCTTTAATTGTACTAAGGCTGATTGATAAGGGGTCGTGGTCTGTCCACAAGGAATTTCTTTTAAGTGTCTATTGGTTTGATAAAAGTCAGGATATTGAACTAGGTCAAGATAAACATTGCCATCATGCTCGACCCACCCGTTTCCGTAATGCCAAGAGAAAAAAGCATCAGTTTCTCCTTGGCTGACTAATTCTAGATTTCTATCAAAGATCAGCAACTTAGTTCCTTGTTTAGGTTGCCATTTTAAGGAATCACTAAAGCTACTTTTACCACTTAATGCTTGCCAAATATCGCAGAGGACAGGCGCAACCAGAAAAATCAAATATTCTCCTGCTAAACAAAAATCATGAATTAAAGGAAATCCATTTAAGGGGAAAGACTTACTTTTGAGCAGTTTTCCCTTCAGATCTTGTTCATATAGATGGAGTGTAGCGTTTAATCCTAAACCGATGCCAAAATTATAAATTCGGTTAGAGAGTCTGTCTTGTTTAGGATGGGCTGAGTAGGGGTGTTTTAATCCATTTAATCTCTCAATTCCTTGGGTTTCCAATGTCAGAGGATCTAAGCTATAAGGCAAACAAGCTTCCTGCAAAGCTAATACTTTATCATCTAAAGCTAATACAGAGGTGTTTGCTGTGTCTTTGATCGGTCGGAAGATTTTGTTCCAGAAAGGAGGAGGGGGAGGACTGCCATAATTGCCATAGAGAAAGTGGTTGGCTTTTGTTTCTTCTTGATAGGCTTTAGTTTGAACGTAGCGATAACTTCCTTGAGCTTCCCCCTTATTAAAATGAATTCCTAAGACGGCTCCATCTCCATCAAACCAATGGCCAACCTTTTGTCCATTTCTTTCTAATCGAGCCGGACCGTTAAAAAAGATGGAAGCCTCTAAATCGGTTGGGATAACACCTCTTTCGATAGTTAAAGAAGTCACGGGAAATTCTTGGCTTGGGGTTCTGAGTGCACCCGCCCATTTAGGGTAAATTATGGTTTTCATTTTTTTCGAGATACTTGCGCTTGCTTATAATAACAAAAATTGAAAGTTCGTAACTTGTTGCTTATGAAAATCATCAAATGCGTTATGGTGGCAGAAAAGAAAGTGGTGGTTTATTATACTTCAAGCAAATGCTATCAGTTTGCCATTATTAGTCCTCTTGGTATTCAGAAGTATGATTCTATTTTCTACACGGCTGAAGGTGCTGAACGAGAAGGAAGGAGCTCGCTGATGAGTGATGACTGAAATCAACCCAACAATAACATCAAAGCCCACTCGGATGGGTGAGTTTTCTGTTGAATCGCCTGACGTTGAGCGTCAGCGAGAGAGAGCGCTACTCCTTTGCCGTCTTTCAACCCCAGATAAAAATCTTCCATAAGACTCTGAGAAGCTGCATCATTGATCTTCCACAAAGTTCCCACCACTGATTGAACATGAGCTTGAGCAGCGACTCCTGCCAATCCCAAGGTAGAAAGATTATCCCCAGTGGAGGTTTCACAGGCACTCAGGACTAATAAATCAAGGGAAGAAAGGGACAAAAGTGATTCAAATTCCCATAAATTAACAGTCTCTTGATAAGTAGCGACCAAACTAGTGCGAGGATTGCCCGTAAACTGAGCATGAGAAGCAAGATGCAATATTTTAGGCTCTTTTGTTAATAAATCCCGTCTGACCGAGTCAACGGTAAAGCCACCATTAATTACTATTACACTCTCAGAAATCGCACCATCAAGAAATCTTAACTCCTTCTCCACAAAAGGCAGAGGAGTATGGAAGGGTGGACGGGACTCAGACAAGCCAAAAGCCAATAAATTAGAGGATTCAACGGGAAAATCAGATAAAAACGCCGCTCCTAACAAACTACGAATAGCCCCTACCTGCTCAATCAAAAATTCCTCTTTCTGGGCATCATAAAAAGCTTGGGGGGGAATGGTGCGAAGAACTCCATCAGAGACAAAAATAAGCTGCTCAACCCCTACTAAAGATTCCTTAATGGGTCTAATCATCAAATCATAAAGTTCTGTTCCATCGGCATAATAATCCTGCAAAACAGGCTCTTTTAAATTCCCTCGCCATCTAAACGCCAAGGTTTCTATCTCTTCTTCTGTTTGGTCAACTTTGTGATGAATAATCTCCCCAGAGGGCAAAGTAAGCAACATATAAGTCGCTTCTTTTAAAACAATCGTATGAACCATCGCCCCATTAACTTCAGCTAATTTCTCCTCTATTCCTTGCTCAGAAGAAGTAATGCAAAGCTTATGAAGTAAATTTTCGACTTGAGCAATTTGCAAACGTTCAAAAACCTTTCTTGCTTCCTTTAAGTTCTCTGGGCGGGGATTTTCTAATAAAACCTCTAAATATCCCCGATAAACGGGAATGACCTTCTCTTGGAAAAAGAACTTCGTTTGGGGATTGGGTGCTGTTAAAGCGGTACGCAGATGGGAGATGGAAGCGAGCGCAGCCCGATAAGAGTTTGGTGGGCTAATTCCCAGTTGTGCCTGTAGAGCAAATAATTGGAATAACGCCTCAGCATCACCTAATTGCAAGCCTAACTTAATGGTTTTGTCCAAATAAGTCGAATCCAAGGGAGCTAACGCCGTTAAGAGGGTAAATTGCCACCTAACTGAACAGAGTGCTCCTATCTCTTTACAGGTGGCTAAGGCTTGCTTAATCATGCCTTGATCTTCTAAGGCCACCAGCAGAGAAATCTTTTCGACTCCAAAGGGGAGCGAACGCACCACGGAAGAGGCTTTTTCCCTCTCCCCCACATTGAGATAAACTTGACCCACTAACCAACTTGGAGGAAGGGTATCAGCCAAAAACAAAGCCCTCTGACTAATTTGTTGCTTTTGCCCCTTAACTTCTTCTAACTGGGAAGCCACATCAGGCAAAATCAAGTTTTGATCTTGCTGTAGGAAGCTTAACTGTTCTTCGAGTAATTTTTGCTGATAATCTAAGGTTAACCAGAAATTATTGAGAATTCCTAGCTCTTGAAGCGGCGGGTCTGGGAGTTGGATTTGTTGATAAACAGCGATCGCCTCTTCAATCTGCCCTTGATTGAGCTTGAGGCGACCTTTGAGATTGAGGAGTTGGGGATCATAGGGGGAATGAGAAAGAGCTTGTTCAAGTTGAGTTTGAGCCGATTGAAGTTTTCCTTGATTTAACTGTCTTTCAATGGCTGAGGGAGATTCTGCTCTTAGAGGTAAGGGAAGAAGGAGAAGAAAAAGGAAAATAGCCCAGAATTTCAAAAGCATTATGTAAAAGAAGAAAACCTTGTGGCAAAATGATCCTAGCAAAATTCTATCTAAACCATGCCAAAGCTTCTAATCCTGCTTTTGACACCTCTCCTATTATCTTCCTACAATCCCTCTACTGCCCCCGAAAAAGATCCCTACGCCGATTCTTCCTCAAGCAGAGGTTGTCCTGTTTCCCTACCGACTTTACGAATTGATCGAACAACCCTACCAAATCAGGTGAAATTTCGCCTTGTGAACTCAAAGCAACAACATCCTATAATGATGAGCATTTACACTGTAGAAAGACGAGGAAAGCTATCATGGTATCACGAAGGACAAGCAAGCAAAAGCTGGGAAACCTTAACCATAGCTCTAACTCCTGACCAAGAATACGAATTAACAGGGGTTGTTCCCTGCAAAGGAGATACCAGTGCTGGCCAAGTGGTTCGGGTCAGATTTTAGAGTTAAATAAATTTTTGGGGTGTGAGCGTGAAAAAACTGCTAATTTTAGCTTTATATATAGCCCTATTGATTCTTCTTAAATATTTTGGCCTCTTCCAATCGATGGAATTAAACTTATACGATCATTATTGGCAGCGATCGCCAATTGAGGCTAGAGATCCCAACATAGTGATAGTGGGGATCGATGAGACGGATCTCAATGAGGTGAATTGGCCAATTACCAATGAGGATCTGGTGAATTTAATCCTCAAAATAGAAAGTCAAAATCCTGCGGTGGTCGGTTTAGACATCTTCCGAGATTTAGGGGTATCAGGCAAATTAAAGCAAATATTTGAAGAAAGCGAGAAGTTAGTGGGAGTGGGAATGCACAATGGAGTGGCTTTCCCTAAAACCCTGAAGGCACGAGATAGAGTAGGAACGGTGGGAGTCATTAGAGAACCCAATTTTGGAGAATTAAGAAGAATTTACCTTTATTCCTTAGCTGACGGCTCAAAGGATGGTCAGATTCCCTATCTGTCTCTTAAATTAGTCTGGGAATATCTAAAAGAACAGGGAGAATTAGACATCAGAGCGGATGAAGCCACCAATTATCTCAAAGTCAACGGGAAAGTGATTTTCCGTACAGAGGGCAAAAGTGGCGGTTACAGCTTGGATGGGTTTGCGGGCTATCCCTATCTGGTGCGATGGCGCAAAGGGAATTATCAACCAGAACAAAGGGAGGATCGCTTTAAGATCTTGACTTTCCGAGAAACCATGACCGCCCCTGATGACACTTTTACCGATAAAATTGTGATCATCGGTTATCGAGCGCGCTCAATTAAGGATCAATTTATTACTCCCTTGGGGTGGCGATATGGGGTAGATATAGTTGCCCAAACCACCTCAGACTTATTAAGCCATATCCAAGACCATCGCCCAATTTGGCGTTTTATTCCAGAAGGCGTAGAGTATGGCTTATTAATCTTAATGATTGTCTTGGCTTATTGCCATTATCATTTCTCCCGTCTATCCCAGGTCTGGCGAGAAATTGTGATTCAAATGGCGCTCGCTCTTTTAATTTTAGGAACAATCTACGGTTTAGGTTATCTTAGCTTTCGACTGGGACTTTGGATACCTGTAGCCCAACTCCTTGTCGCCTATGGTCTCAGTGTCATCATCTTTCTAACTTTAAAATACCAATTAAAAATTCACCGAGCCAATAAGGAACAAGAGAAAAAATTAAAAGAGCAAGCAGAAGAATTAGAAAAACTATATAATGAGCGAGCCATAGAGGAAAAGCAAATTATGTTAGGTCAGTTTGCCACAGAATTGACCCACGACCTAAACGATCAACTGTCGGTTATTACTTATAATGTAGAATTTTTAGAATCGATTTTCAAAAACCCTGAAGAATTAGCCGTTTATTTAGTAAGAACGAACGAAGACATTGATTTTTTTCTGGAATTAATTACTCCTAATCTATCAGAGAATATGGAGGATTTTTTTCAAAGAATTAATAAAGCCAATAATAAACTCAAACAGTCTTTAGCCAATTTGAGAGCGATTTATCAAGATGAAATTCCCGAACAAGAAATCATTGAGCTAAACAGTTTATTAGAGAATTGCCTCAAGGATTTGGCAGAATTATTGAGAGATAACGATATCAGGGTAGAAACAGAATTAAACAATGAGCTGAAGATTGTGGGAAATCCAATAATTATCAAACAAATAATTAATCACTTACTGAATAACGCTATTGATGCAATTAATCAAAAAAGAGAGCAAGAAGAGTTAGAATTAGAAGAAGGAAGAATCAAGGTGAGGTTAGAATTGGCCAATGAGTGGGCTAAAATTATGATTCAAGATAATGGAATTGGGATGTCATCAGACATTCAAAAACGAGCTTGTGACCCCTTGTATAGTACAAAAGAAAAAGGACTAGGATGGGGGTTGTATTTCGCTTACCAGCAAATCTTAAATCATCAGGGAACAATTCAAATTGAATCCGTTACCAATCAGGGTACAAAAATAATCATCTTAATTCCTCGACAAAAGGCTGCCTCTTAAGTTATGGTTTAATATAAAAAACAAAAAATGAAGTCTCTAAACATTCAACCTAGCCAAAGTCAACCCCCAAATCCTTTAATCTTATTTGTTGATGATAATGTAAAATTATGTGAAACCTTAGAGAAAAACATTGCTTATCAAGAAAAAGCTCGAATTACTTCGACAAGTAATGCTCAAAAAGCCCTTTTGAAAATAGAGCAGCAAGAATATCTATTAATTCTAGTCGATCTACGATTAGAAAAAGGAGAAAAAGGAAAAGAGAGTGGATTGAGATTGATTGAGCAGATTGCCCCCCAAACCTCAGCCCCAATTATCTTATTTACCAGTAATCCCCATGATCAGAATGTCCAAGAAAAAATTCGTAAGATACTTGAAAAATATAGTAACTTTATCATGGCAGTTGAAAAAACTGATGCTAAAAAGTTACAGAATCTGATTCATACTTATTTGCAAAAAAATCAAGAAAAAGAAGCAGAACAAATTTTGATCCGAATTTCGTCTTCATTAAGACAAAAATTAGAGAACATTGGCCAAAGTCTCAACCAAAATCGAAATAAACGCTATTACGAAGAAGGAAAATCCTTACATGAAGCGCGAGAAGCGATTGAGCAACGTCGCCAAGAATTAAAAGAATTGATGATGAAAGACAATTCGGAAAGCTTGAGACAAGAATCAGAGGCATTAAGTGGTGTCTGGTCGTTTTGGTTAGGAAAATATGTAGGAATGACTGATAGAAGTGTCTTAAATTATGTGAACTATTATACTTATTTTTCAGAGCCTCGCCGTTTTCCTTATCTAGAAAACTTTAATGTGACAGCACAAAGAGAACTGGTGAGAAATAATATTCTGAGTGAAGAAGAACAGCAGTACTTAATTGAGCAATCCGTCCCCCCAGATCCTAAACAAATCAGAAAATACACTCGTATTCGGAAGCATTCTCAAACCCTTCCCAAAGAGGTGATTTGGCAATTATCACAAGAACCTTTGGCGGTTATCGATAATCTGCTAAATCGTTTACCAGGAACAACAGATGATCTCAAATTACTAGAAGAAATGTTTGAATTGTCTCAAAAACAGATCATGACAGAGAAATTTTTTCCCGAAGAGGATTCTGGCTCTTCTACTCCTCCAATGAGCTTCACGAAACAATTCTACTATACAGAAGCTAAAGGGGAGTTTGAAGATTTAATTGGGGTTTTGCAACAGCAGTCAGCAAAAATTACCACTTTAATCTTGGATTTAGCCTTAATGACTCCTAAAATCCTCAATTTAGCCCTAACCGAGAAGATTCAACTCTTAACATTGCCAATTAATTTTTCTCAAAAGGAGCTCGATACCAACTTGAGCTACTTATTGTTGGGTAGCTACGTTGTGGGAGAGAAAATCATTATTTATCCCCAAGAAAATTTCGAGAAAATTCGCTTAATCTTCCAAGATTGGCAAACTAATCAACAGTACTTGAAAAGTCAAGATCCCACCTTTTTTTCACTCTTACAGGATTTGCAGCAGCAAGATGATGTATATCTTTTGTGTAGTTAAAAAAAAGAAAAATTTTCGTGTTATTTTTTATAGAGAACATATTGAACTAATACATCTGGGGAAACAACTGAAGCCAGCGACAGAGAAGAACAATGCGGTAGAGTTCCTTAAGCTGAAAATAGAGACGATATTCAGCTAAATAGCCCTGATAAGTAGCAGGAGAAATCGACAAAAAGGCGAGAACCTGTGCTT
>JBFRWQ010000474.1:0-5366 GCA_051439665.1 Microcystaceae cyanobacterium
ATTCGGACTTGATCCCAAATTAACTCGGATGGATTGAAATGTTCATAACCCGCCATAACGGTTAAGCAGGGATCATAAGCCACTTGAGTTAAAGTCTCTAGAAAAGATGGAGGAATTTTAGTCAGATGAGAACTATCTAATAGTAAGTGTAACTGAGGGGCAGGAATAGCGCTAACTAGGCTTTTAGTATGTATGATATTCGGCAAATTAGGGGGCGTTTCACAAGTAAGATGCCATAATTTATCTTGAGTGGTGGTTAAGTTAATGACTCGATATTGTCGCCAAATCGTTAAAGAGTCTGCTAAGAATTTAGCGATCGCAGTCATTCCTTGAGGGAGATAATAATAATTTTTACTTTGAATAGTGGGAGATTCTAAAACAGCATCAAATTGGTAAATGTTAGGCGTTAAGCAATCCATAATTTCCTTTTCTGTTAACTGTTGAATGAGTTGCTGAGTCTGATTTCCTTGCTCCAAAAAATAAGATAGTCCATGATCTACACTGATTTGCTCAATCCTTCGGGTAGCTAATCTTCCCCCGACTCCCCTTGATTTTTCAAGAATAATCACTTTATATCCTTGTTGTTGTAGCTGTCTAGCACAGGTTAATCCTGCTAATCCTGCACCAATAATGACGACATCAAAGAGTTGATCAATATTCATGTTTTGTGTTGTTTGTGATGTTAATATGTACAAGGTTAGGATTTATAGTTCAAGCAATTGGACTTTTATTTCGGCTTTTTGAGGGGAAATGCTCATGGGGAAATTTGTCAAAAAATCCATTCCTAACAAACCTTCCACATAGTTAATAGATCGATTTAAGTCAAGTTGGGCAAATAACAGTATAACTTGATTGCAGAAATATCATTATGTTTAATCTTATCTCAAATGTCAGGAGATTTAGGAGTGAGTCAAGCCCACCCCTCGCTGATTTACCCTCTAAATAGGTCGATAGTAGTCGTTATCTCCCACTTGACCGATGGTATCTTTATCTTTATTGATACAATCGGGCTTTTCTACATAGTTACATACCCTTGCCCAGAGTCTTGCTCTTGTTCCCACCGGACCCGATGAAAAAATAACTTTATCACCATCTTCAATTTTTACCCCACAGACTGGACAAGTTTCAATGTTAGAATTAGACATAAGCAATTTTACTCAATCATTGACAAACTGGATATAGAGTAACGATTTTTCCTAAATCTAACCGTGTATTTTGCTACGAGACGAAAATAGTTAGTAAAAGTTATCATAAAGTTTATCAATTTTTAATTGCAAATTGATTGATTGAAGTCTATGATTAAAAGGAGAGAAGTTGAACTGACCATTGCTTTTATTTGGGGGTTATCATTTTGATACAGGCGACTTTACATCAACTGCGAGTGTTTGAAGCCACTGCCCGTCATGGCAGTTTTACCCGTGCTGCTGAAGAATTGTATATCACTCAGCCCACCGTTTCTAGTCAAATTAAACAATTAACCAAAGCTATTGGCCTCCCTTTGTTTGAGCAAATTGGTAAGCGCTTGTATTTAACCGATGCAGGAAAGGAATTATTAGCCACCTGTCAAGATGTTTTCCAAAAACTAGCTAATTTTGAGATGAAAGTGGCAGATCTCAAGGGGACAAAACAAGGGACGTTGAGGTTAGGGGTAATTACGACAGCCAAATATTTTATTCCTCGTATTCTAGGCTCATTTTGTCAAAAGTATCCAGGAATTGATGTTTCCTTGCAGGTAACGAATCATCAACAAATGCAGCAAAGAATGTTGCAAAATGAAGATGATCTCTATATCCTGAGTAATCCGCCCCAAGAATTAGATTTATCGTCTCAGCCCTTTTTAGATAATCCTTTAGTTGTCGTTGTTCCCCAAAATCATCCCTTAGTTGGCTTAAAGAATATTCCAATTCAAAAATTAAACGCTGAACCCTTTATCATGCGAGAAGAAGGCTCAGGAACTCGTAAAGCAGTCGAAAAACTCTTTAATGAACAAGGGGTACAAGTACAGGTTCGCTTAGAATTGGGTAGTAATGAAGCGATTAAACAGGCGATCGCCGGTGGAATGGGTATATCTGTTTTATCTCGTCATACTCTAATGACGGAAATGTCAGAACATCTCAAAGGAGAACTGGCAATTTTAGATGTAGAATATTTCCCCATTAAGCGCCGTTGGTATGTCTCTCATTTAGCTGGCCGTAAGTTATCAGTTATTGCTCAAACCTTTCTAGAGTATTTAATACAAGAAAGTAGTCAATATGCCTAATATTAAATCCGTTTGAATAACCATAGTTAACTGGTGGGGAGAGGCAGAAGTTAGAAGCAAAAGATGAAAGTCTTTAACTATGGCTGTTTAAGCGGATTTGATATAACCTACCATCTAAAAGGAGTTATAGGTAAAGGCAGAATGAAGAATGAAGAATGCTCTTTCCTACTATTAGGATTAAAAAATAAGGTGTTTGACATTAAAGATCCTTGAAACCCAGTCACAGCCTACTCGGAGCCCCCTGCATGAGTGCGTAGCACTATATTGCCCCAAGTATAATTTCTGGTCTTGAACTCATACTTCCCAGTCATCTTCTTGACGATGATTCATTAGTTGTTTTTCTAAGCTATCCCAATCAATCAAATTTGCTTCAGCATCTTGCCTAATTTTTCCTGCTTGTAAATAAATAATTTTATGGGCAAATTGGCGCACCCAAGGTAGTTGATGATTGATCATTATGACTGTTAATTTTTGAGTGGGACAAAGAATATTTAATTTTTCAAGTAGCTGATTGGCTAATCCCATATCTAAGGCTGATGTTGGCTCATCTAATAAGAGAATCCTTGGCTTTAAAAGAAAACCTCGAACCAGTGTCACCCACTGGCGCTGTCCCACAGAAAGCTGTAACTCATTACGCTCTAACCAATCATCAGGAATTGAAAATAAATCACAATATTCGATTACTCTTTGCTTAATTTCTGAAGGAGAAAGCTGTTGTAATTGCAAAGGGTAACTGAGGGACTCTTGTACTGTCATTCCTAAGAGTTTTGGCTCTTGAGGAACCAGTAAAATCTGCTGACGCAGTTGAGTAATTGGATAATCTGTTAAAGGTTTATTGTTAAACAAAAGTTGACCAGATGTCGGATCAATTAAACGGTTTAATAGCCTTAATAAAGTACTTTTACCTGATCCCGATACTCCGATCAGTCCGATGTGATCGCCCTGATTAACTGTAAAAGAAATATTATCTAATAGTGTTGTTTGAGTCACTGGCGTTTGGTAACTCACTTGAGAAGCCTGTAAGATAGCCGTTAAATTCTCCATAATTATTCATTGTGGCCAAGACTTGAAGGACTACGCCCTGGTGCATTTTCAATCGCTTCTAAGGCTGCTTGTGAACCAGCAATAATATCCCTTTCTTCTCCCCCTAAATAAAGACGGCCAAAGCTACCAATCGCAGAAACTTGTAAGATATTAATTAAGGCTGCTTTTTCGGCTTCATTCGCAGCTAAGGCAGCATAGGCAGCCGGTTGCACTTCTAAAACATATAAACTTTGTCCTGCTAACAACATTTGTCCCCGTCGGTTACGGTTAATTAATTGGGCTTGATAACCATCAATATTGCGAATAATTTGACTGGATACAACTTTGGGCTTGAGGTTATCTCCTTTCTTAACCTTTAATGCTTCTAGAATCGCTTGGCCTGCGGCTTGGACTTCTCCCTGACGATTAGAGTGAACTTCCAATAATCCATACAATCGTTCGACAAATTGAACACCAGGGCGAACAACGGCTGATTTAAGAGCAACATCCGTAATGCGGTTAATTTCAATGCCAGGGGAAATTTCAATCCAAAGAGACGCATCTCCTGGTAAGGGTAAAAAACCTAGTGCAACAGTTCCAATATAGGCAGCGTGTTGAGATTGTAAACGGTCAAGGTAAACGTAACTGCGTAGTTCGACACCCAAAATAACTCCGATTATGCTTTAAAGAAATTTTCCTGTCCCATTATCTCATTAAATTGGTTTAGGACTTTCCCATTGACAGAAAATCAAATATGTGTATAATTTGGGGAGTGAGTTAAGAAATGTTAAGCAATGCCTCCATTGAGAGGAAAGCTGCGTCGTTTAAGAAACGGGTCGTTTGTTCTGACAAACAAGAAGAAACCGCCCGAACGCTGTCCGAGCGGAGTGTGGTGTGAGGAGTGAACGGAAACATTCGTCTCCGCTATCTCTATTGTAAGGGATGATTCTAATTTTGGTTCAGTTTCTGGCCAATTTTTTGTTATTTTTTTAGGTTAATTTGTTGAAGAAAACAAAAGTAGGAGAAAATACTGTGATCCAGAAGTTAGATGATGTTTGCTAAAATTCGACCCATCCCCTAAAAAACAGCTAACCCATCTTGTGATATGAGCGACATTTTTAGAGACTATCTCAAAAAAATCGGTAGTGGAGAACATACCAGCAAAAACTTAACCCGTACAGAAGCTAAAACCGCTACGGAATTAATGTTACGAGAAATAGCGACACCAGCCCAAATTGGCGGATTTATGATTGCTCATCGCATTAAACGCCCAACCCCTGAAGAATTGGCGGGAATGATCGATGCTTACAACCAATTGGGACCTCAACTCTCTTTAGGTGATGATCGGTTAGTTGTTGTCTTGGGAACTCCCTATGATGGGCGCTTGCGTACTGTTCCTGTCACTGTGATTACTGCTTTACTGTTAGCTGTTCATGACATTTCTGTAGTCTTACACGGTGGTGATACGATGCCAACCAAGTACGGATTTTCTTTAATGTCTATCTTTAAGGGATTAGGGGTAGATTTTTCGAGTTTATCTTTACAAAAAGTCCAAGATACCTTGGAAACAACGAGGATTGGTTTTGTTTATCTGCCTCAACTGTTTCCTCAAGCTCAACTATTAGTTCCCTATCGAGAGCAAATAGGTAAACGACCACCTTTTGCTACGGTAGAATTGATTTGGTCTCCCTATCAAGGAAATACTCATTTAATGGTGGGCTTTGTTCATCCACCAACGGAAATTCGCTGTATCGAGACTTTTAAGTTTTTAAATCAGTCCAACTATACCTTTATTAAGGGACTTGAAGGCAGTTGTGATTTAGCACTTAGTCGGCCTGCTATTATTGGTTTAGGGGATCAAGGTAATTTTAGTCGCTTGACCTTAAAGCCCCGTGACTATGATTTTCCTAGTCATGATCTTCCGTTAGAGAGTTGGGAACAAGTGCTGAGTTTAACAAAAGGGGTTTTACAAGGACAAGCCAACGACTTAACAGCAGCAGCTATCTGGAATGGGGGATTTTACCTATGGCGCTTGGGTAAATGTCAATCCTTAGAAGCAGGGTTTGAAATAGCTAAAAATACC
>JBFRWQ010000475.1:0-3644 GCA_051439665.1 Microcystaceae cyanobacterium
ACAGCAAAAATGGAGGTTGCCAAGTGGGGTTACTAAGATAGGTGGCGTGGATATGGCCTTCGAGGTGGTGTACGCCAATAAAGGGCTTTTGATGGAGAATACAAAGGGTTTTGGCAGTGGTCATTCCCACCAACAATGCACCGACTAAACCGGGGGCTACTGTTGCTGCTATGCCATCAATATCAGACCATGAACAATTGGCTTGACTCAATGCGTCTTCTAGACAAAGATTAATAGTGATTAAATGTTGACGAGAGGCCATTTCAGGCACAACCCCACCAAACCGTCGATGAAGGTCAATCTGAGAGGCAACAACACTGCTTAAAATATTACGATTCTTTACAATTGCGACCGCAGTTTCGTCACAACTTGTTTCAATTGCGATAATAGTAGCCATTCTCTGCTAGGTTGATACGAAAGACGACCCTTAGTAGTTTAATCTTTACTCGGCAAAATTGTCAGAGTAGGGAATGACTGGTTGAGTCCTTTAAATTAGTCGTTTTTTTGTAACAAAAGGAAACACTTTCTATGAAACGATTGTTGGCGTTTATCTTAATAGCTACCCTCTGGTTCAATTTTGCTCCCGCTGCCCATGCAGATCTAGATCATTTGACCCCTTGTAGTGAGTCAGCAGCTTACCAAGCGAAAGCTAAAAACTTCCGCAATACGACCGATGACCCCCTATCCGGTCAAAAACGGGCAGAACGTTATGCAGAAGCCCTCTGTGGTCCTGAAGGCTATCCCCGTCTCATCGTCGATGGTCGTTTAGATCATGTAGGTGATTTTATTATCCCTGGTCTTCTTTTCCTCTACATCGCTGGTTGGATTGGTTGGGCTGGCCGTTCCTATCTAATTGCCATTCGTGGTAATAAAGATACTGAAATGAAGGAAATTGTCATTGATGTACCTTTGGCTTTTAGCAAAATGTTATTAGCTGGTTTATGGCCTTTGGCTGCGGTTCAGGAATTCTTGTCTGGTAATTTAACCGCTAAAGATAGCGAGCTTAATGTGTCCCCTCGCTAACTTTGTCGAGCGCTTTTTGCTATTATTCCCATTTCACCCAATCTGAAACTTAGGAGAACTATATCATGGACGATTTGTTCAAATTTTTGTCTTTTGCACCAGTGTTATTGACTGCATTAATGGTCTTTACGGCTGGCCTTTTAATCGAGTTCAATCGTTTCTATCCTGATTTATTATTCCATCCGTTGGGATAGGATTTTAACATCAAGCATCTATTGAACAAGAGAATTTATTGGAAAAGACTGGCATGATGCTGGTCTTTTTTATTTTGATTAACCTTCCTTTTACCTAAAATTAGAATAATGTTACTTAACAAGGAGATTGATTTTGTTTTTTGAATGGGATGAACAAAAAGCGCAATCAAACCAGAGAAAACATGGGATTACTTTTGAAGAAGCATTGACAATTTTTGATGATCCCCTAGCCATTACCTTTGAGGATAAGTTACACTCTGATCAAGAGGTACGCTTTTTAACGATTGGCTATTCTAGCTTCGGTCGCTTACTATTTGTTGTAGCAACTGATCGAGATAACAAAACTCGTCTAATTAGCGCTAGACCTGTTACCAAAAGAGAAAGAAAGTTTTATGAACAAGGATTCTAACGTAAACCCCCAATCTGAATTACTCGAAGAAGATTTTGAGCGCCTTGAGCATTATGATCTGACTCAAGGAGTACGAGGCAAGTATTATCACGATTATCAAAGTGTTAAAAACGCAGTTCCTGTTACGATTAAAACAGAAGCAGGGGATCAAAAGGTGATCTTGCATTCTCTCAAAACAAAGGCAAATTTAAACAGCAAAGGACAGTTAACTGCACAAATAGACTCAGATTTGTGTGCTGGTAATTACCAAGTAACCATTATTATTGAAGAACCAAATTAAACTTGATCTAATTCCTTAAATATTTTAAATAAATTACAGTTTTCCTGATTTCTGATTTCTAACTCCTTCACCCACACATTACATTTAGAAATGCGGAATGTCGATTGTTTATTTCAAATCATCATGAACCTAACCACTGAATTACAACAATTACAAACCCAACTTAGAGCCAAACATCCTGAAGATATTAAAAAGGTGATGGCGCAAGCAACAGACGACCTTATTCGTTCTGGTATTGCTCAAAAAAGTGTTAATGTGGGTGATACCATACCTAACTTCTCCCTTGACAATGCAGTTGGTAAAACCATTAATTTACAAGACTTACTGCCACAAGGAACAGTCATTATCTCCTTTTATCGAGGCGGATGGTGTCCCTACTGCAATTTAGAATTACGCACGTTACAGCAATATCTTCCTCAGTTTAAAGAATTAGGGGCAACCCTTGTGGCAATTTCTCCTGAAACCCCTGACAATTCCCTTTCCACCACCGAGAAAAATGAATTAACCTTTGAGGTATTATCGGATGTGGGTAATGAATACGCCAAAACACTAGGATTAGTTTTTACCCTTCCCGACGCTTTACGACCCATTTATCAAAATTTTGGCATTGATATTCAATCTTATAACGGTGATGATTCCTTTGAGGTACCCATTCCTGCCACTTATGTAGTAACGAAAGATGGCAAAGTTGTTCAAGCTTATATTGAACCCGATTATACCAAGCGCCTTGATCCAGACTCCATTATTACTACATTGCAAAACTTAGCCGTTACTGCTTAATTATTTCGTTATATGAGGACAAAACCCATGATTGATCTCTACACTTTTACCACACCAAACGGACGTAAACCTGCCATTATGCTTGAGGAAGTAGGACTTCCCTACACCATCAAAATGATTCATATAGGTAAAGGCGAACAATTTTCTCCTGAATACATCGCTATTAATCCTAATAGTAAGATTCCAGCTTTGATTGACCAGGAAACCCACATTAAAGTCTTTGAATCTGGCGCAATTCTCATGTATCTTGCTGACAAGACTGGGAAGTTCTTACCTACAGACTTAGAAAAGCGCTATCAGGTTATTGAATGGTTAATGTTTCAAATGGGAGGTATCGGTCCGATGTTTGGACAATTAGGACATTTTCGGAAAGCTGCACCTGAAAAAATCGACTATGCGATTAATCGCTATGAAAAAGAATCTCTTCGTTTATTAGGTGTCTTAGATGGACAGTTAGCCAAACAGGAGTTTGTCGCAGGTGATTATTCCATTGCAGATATGGCTATTTATCCTTGGATAGCTGCGGTTAGGGACAGTTTAGATCAATTTGAGCATCTGACTCGTTGGAAGAGTTTGATGGAACAACGTCCTGCAGTTCAAAAAGGAATGGCGCTTCAAGTTGATTCTTAGGATAGAATATACCCACTTTTCCAATTATCCTCATCAACTATTATATATAGCCCTACGCAAAAAGGTTAGGACAGTAGAGATCTCTGAAACCCTTTCATAGCTTACTCCTGCCTCCTGCCCCCTGCCTTGTGCGTAGCGCTATAGTTGGATATGTCTATTATTTACATTTGAGTGAGCAGCAAAACGGAATAAAACGGTTTTAATCGTAACATTTCGTTTGTCTATTGATTACCATAAGGTAACTAACTTGTCGGCTTGAGTGAGTTAAAGTAAAAACGAATGATGGCCATTCTCCTTTAAATCTATCTAAGCCACTAGGGATTCACTC
>JBFRWQ010000476.1:0-12770 GCA_051439665.1 Microcystaceae cyanobacterium
GGTCCCCTGTATGCAATGTCCTCAGTCTTAGAAGTTCCCCAAACGCAATCAACACCCGAACCAAGTAGTCTCCTTGGTTTCATCACATTGGGCGGATTCATGCTAGGAGCAGCCGTCCGTCGAGCTAGACAGTAATCGGCAGCAAGGGAGAGGGATCTTGGCTTTCCTCTCCTCTATTTAAGATGTTTTGATACTTTTACCTCTCTCTAAGGAGCGATCGCATATTTAACGATTATATAATTCCCGTAGGGGCAGAATATCATTCTGCACTAATATTGAGGTTAAAGGTTGAACATTTGGGTTTGGGTTGAATATCATTCTGCCCTAATATTGAGGTTAAAGGTTGAATATTTGGGTTTGGGTTGAATATTTGGGGTGTTGGGTTGAACACTGTTCAACCCCTACGGGTGTGGAATGCTCTCTGTACGAATAACCCCCATATTGAACAATTATATAATTTCCGTAGGGGCAGAATATCATTCTGCCCTAATACAATGCTGCCCAAATAACCACAAATTATGCCCTAATATTGGGGGTTAAAGGTTGAACATTTGGGTTTGGGTTGAACACTGTTCAACCCCTACGGGTGTGGAATGCTGTCATGAATTGATTTAAAATTTCCTATCCTCTATTTGAGACGTTTTTATTCAAAGTACAATTAAATGAAATAAATTAATCTTAAATCCATTTAATTAAACATTAAGCTTTTACTGATTCATTGAGACAATATCCTCGTCAAATGGGGAATGGTATCATTACTGGACAAATTAATACTTAACCAGCGCTCTTGTGACTCATTCCATTGCCACAATCGGGATAAATAGTCTTTTACCCTCTGTGCATCTTCTCCCCAAACCATAAACGAGGCTTCTACTTTAGGAATCCATAAAGCATCCTTTTCTAACCATTCTCGCCATGCTTTTTCCACCTCAGATAGGGGTTGATTAAAGATTTGTTCTAAACGCATTAACCCTTGATTTTTGATGCCGTGAAGACGATTTAAAAGAGGAACTAACTGATGATTTTCATGTAGATAAAGGAATAAGGATCGATAAATACTTTGTTCTCGTCCACTATTTAAAGTTGTTTCTAAGCGAAAATTAGGGTCATTTATTCGTTTTCTTACCTTTGGATCTCGCCAATTACTACGATAACCCCAACTAAACTGAAGTTGTCCTTCTTCTTCAATTGCTAGGAATTTTTCCACAAAACTAGCTGCTCCTTGACTTGCCCAACTGGGTAAACCTTGAGGATAAGAACATCTTAAATAATGGTAGATCATCTGATGGGTTAATGTTCCTAAGCCTGAATCTTCCCGAACCACTAAAATAGGATTAGGTAAATTAGAGCGCTCAATAAAAAAGCCATAAGAGGTGCTAATTCCCAAATTATTTGCTGTCCCATAATAGTTTTTATCTTCACGAAGTAGGAAAACATCAGCTTGACAAGTCGTTGGACCTGGATCAAATAGGTAATCAGCGACTTCTTGACGAAATTGGTTGAGGAAAGCAGTATTTTCTTGATCTCTTTTCGTTAAAGGAACATCAGAATATAAGGAAAATCCATGCCCTTTACCTACTAACTGATGAGGGGGTAACCAGATATCAATAGAAGAAACAGATGATTGCTTTAATTTTAGAGGATAAATAATCAGTAAAGCTATTGCTATCACTATTAAGAGATTGCCTAATACTTTTTTGTTTCCTTTGATCCTTGTTAAAGAAAAGAGCAAACCAACCCCTAAACTTCCTCCTAATAAAATTCCCATGATCAGAGAATGATAATAACCACCCCAAACTAACCCGATCCCTAATCCAATCATTAAAGCTAAAATTCGAGATAAGTTGGCATTATAGGGTAATCCTGACACAATAGGCATCTGTTCCCAAGCTGACGGGACAGGATCAAGATTCATCAAATGATGTGCCGCAATTTGGGCATTTTGATAGCGCTGGTGGGGATCAGGCTGAATCATTATATCTAGCCAGTGCAAAAAGTCCCGACTAACCCCTGATAAAGAGCCATAAACATCTATTTTGCCCTTATTATTTCTTAAATCTTTTAATTGTTCTGTCTTAATTCCTTTAATGAGACAGAGTAATGTAATCCCCAAACTATATAAGTCTGAAGCAGGTGTAATTTGTCCCCACAACTGTTCAGGGGGCATAAAACCAGGTGTACCCTTAACAACAGTACTACCAGAAAAGTCCCCTTCTCCCCACCTTCCACAACCCAAATCAATCAAATAAGCTTGATGATCTGAATCAATCAGGATATTGGCGGGCTTAATATCTCTATGATAGACAGGAGGACATTGAGACTGAAGATAACTCAATATTTCTAAAACTGATAAGGCTATTTCCTTAATTTGTGCCAAATTCAAAGATTTAACCTGTGATGCACTCGGCGCATTAATATATTCTTGTACTAAACACAAGCCTTCTGTTGATTCAAAAGAGGTTAAATATTTAGGGATTCTGGGATGATCTAATTGTTGTAAAAGCTCAATTTCTCTTAGTAATGCCTTTTCATCTTCCCATGTTGCCCCATGCTGTCCTATTTGAAACTGTTTAATGACAACTTGTTGCCTTGTGTCGGTGGCTTCTGCTAAGTAAGTCATCCGTCCCTGGTGGCGATTTTGTCCTAACTGTTGAATACTTTGGTAGCCATAGGGGAGGAAGTCAGGGAGAGGAGTGTTCATTTTCTTTGATCCTCTATTGGTTGCTTAATATGATCTTAACTGAGCTTTACTAGAAATAAAATAAAATATATTGTACAAGTCAAATCTACCCTACTTTATAGACTAATATTTAGAACTACGGAATGTCGGAATATCAAAATAGCGCAACGCCCTTGAGATAATCTGGTAACTTGTGATCGACTGTAAAAGCTTGAGGGACGGTTGCTAAAGAGTGATAACGATGCGTTACCAAACCTTGAGTATCAATCTGCTTTGTTTCTAGCATTTTTAAGGCATTACGAGAGGAAGAGAGGGAAGAGGTATTTATTCTCCCCACACTCCCCACACTCCCCACACTCCCCACACCCTAATTACCACCTGCTAACTGCTTTTGTGGTGAAGATTGTGAAGACACCTTATCCAACTCTAAAATCAAAGTACGAACAGTCCTCGCTATCACCTTATTTGCTAATTCCTCAACCACCTGTTGTCCCATTTGTTGGGTTTCTGGTTTCATTACTAATTTGGTTGCAATGGGAACAAACCGCAAGGGATCAAAACCAGGGGTTTCTTTGAGAATATTCCAAATATTTTGTAAGTGCTGCATGGTTTCGTTACTATCTCTTAACTCTTCTGGCATTTCTTGTACTGCCATTCCCACTTGTTCCCGTACACCTGCGGTTAAATTAAACCAGGTACGACGACCTAAATTATCCATTCCATTGACAATAACTTCTACTAGACGGCTACGGATAAAACTTCCCCGTTCTGAAAAGAGAAAATCAGACGCTTGATCTACCACTTTATCGAAATCATAATCAGGGGAGTTCATGGCATTTCTGAGTAGATTTTCCAGACGATTCCAACGGAAGGTGTTATCTCTAAACAATAAGTCTTTTAAAGAATTCCGTAATTGTTCCGATTGATCAGTTAATAATCGTTTTGCGACGTAAGGATAGGCTTTACTTAACACTTTGAAATTGGGATCAATGCCGATCGCAATCCCTTCTAATGTTACCATTGAGCGAATAATCAGAGCATAATAAGCAGGAACTCGGAAAGGAAATTCATACAT
This sequence comes from Microcystaceae cyanobacterium, assembly GCA_051439665.1. GTDB lineage: Bacteria > Cyanobacteriota > Cyanobacteriia > Cyanobacteriales > Microcystaceae > JBGTGT01. Next base: position 3,756 of record JBFRWQ010000476.1, read on the forward strand.
CATTTCTGACATTTGATCAGTGATGCTCTTAAAGTTTAATTCTGCCACGCTTGCCCCTAGCGCATTACCAAAAACTTCTGTTAAAGCAGGTACAATTGGGGTTAAATCTGTCTCTGGTTTCAGAAAATCTAGATGAACATAATCTTGGGCTAAGGATTCAAAATCTCGGTTAACAAGGTGAACCACTGCTTCAATTAAACCATAACGTTGATAGGGTTTAATATTGCTCATCATACCGAAATCCAGATAAGCTAACCGACCATCTTTCATCGCTAATAGATTACCAGGATGGGGATCAGCGTGAAAAAATCCTGCTTCTAGTAACTGTCTTAAAGAACATTGAACCCCCACTTCTACAAGGTGAGTTGCATCAATTCCTTGGGCTTGAATCGCTTCGATATTGGTTAATTTTGTCCCATCGATCCATTCCATTGTTAACACCCGTCTCCCCGTATATTCCCAATAAATTTGGGGAACATAAATTTCGGGTAAATGTCCATAAAGCTCGGCAAATTTCTCTGCATTTTGCCCTTCATTGACATAGTTAATTTCTTCAAAGACTCGACTGGCTAACTCATCAGTAATGCCCACCAAATCAGAGCGCACTCGCTTAATATTTTGCTTGGCCCACTTGGCCACCTGGCGCATAATATAAATATCTAGGGTAATGCGACTAATTAAATCAGGTCTTTGTACTTTAACGGCAACCTTTTCACCCGTTTTCAATTTTCCTTTATAAACCTGTCCCAACGAAGCAGCAGCAATTGGTTCAGGAGACAATTCTGCATAAATTTCTTGTGGTTTTTGTCCTAATTCTTCTTCGATAAAACGATAGGCAATTTCATTAGGAAAGCAGGGCAGTTGATCTTGTAAAGCTGCTAATTCGTTTAAGTAGTCAGAGGGAACTAAATCAGGACGAGTAGATAAAGCCTGACCAATTTTAATATATGTCGGTCCTAGCTTAGTTAGAATTTCTCGTAGCTGAATCGCCCGTCTTTTTCTCTGTTTTTCTCCCCTTCCTAAACGTTTATCCAACCAACCTCCTAAGACAAAACCGAGAAAGGACATCAGAATATTGATTAAGCGCCCAAAAACTTGTAGAGGGAGCTTTCCATAATAAGCTTCGATCGCTTCTGAGTGATAGCGCCAACTTTCTGGATTATTGTCCTGTACCGGTCCTAAAGTGGCTTTGTGGGTAACAGGGATATGACGGGGTTGCACATCGATGGTGACGGGGGCCAGAGAAGAGTTAGTCATAGAGCTTTTTTTGTAACAGCTTTCGTAATCTATAGTAACAAGGTGAGAGGGGTCAGAGAAACCGTAAAATCTAGATAATTATAGGGATATTAGCCGTCGTTGGAAATTCGTTTCGCCACACCTTACCGTTTTTTGTTACATTCATTAATAACATTTTAACATAACTTTACATTCCCTTGAGAGGACATATCAATGAAAGATCAAGATGAAAGGCGCTTTGGATTTACTCGTTACGCTGAAAACTGGAACGGTCGCTTGGCTATGTTAGGGTTTATCTCAGCCATTCTAGTTGAATTAGTCTCAGGGCAGGGAATTTTGCATTTTTGGGGACTGATGTAATCTAAACTGAAGGAGTTCTTTATCCCATCAACCTTATGACTCGAACCCTTGAAGAAATTAACGAGAAAATCCGCCAAAAAAAAGCGGTTGCCTGGACAGTAGAGGAAGTTAAGGTAAAAGTTGCCGAAATCGGTATCAAAGAAGTCTTTAAACAGGTAGATGTTGTTTGTACTGGCACATTTGAACCGATGGAATCATCAGGGGCGATGATTAATCTTGGCCACACCGATCCCCCGATCAAAATTCGCCAATGTTGGTTTGATGGTGTCCCTGCTTATGCGGGGTTAGGAGCAGTGGATATTTACTTAGGCGCAACGGCGATCGCTGATGGGGGGGAGCAAGATAATGTAGAGGGAATTCCCGAAAGAGGGGGGAGTCATGTCATTGAGGATCTCATTGCTGGTAATTCTGTCCATTTTAGAGCCATTGGACAAGTTACTGATTGTTATCCCAGACCTTCCTTTGAAACAACCTTAACCAGCGATCGCATTAACCAGTTTTATCTGTTTAACCCCCGTAACCTGTATCAAAATTTTATTGTCGGAGTCAATGGTGGCGATCGCCCTCTCTACACCTATCTCGGACCCCTGCTTCCCCGTCTCGCTAATGCGGTTTATTCTAATTCTGGGGCAATTTCTCCCCTATTTAATGATCCTGACCTACAAATAGTGGGTGTTGGTAGCCGTATCTTTCTGGGTGGCGGGATTGGTTATGTTTCTTGGGAGGGAACACAACATTTTCCTTTACAAAAGCGCCTTGAAAATCGTACCCCTGTCGGACCGGCGGCTACCCTTGCCTTGATTGGGGATGCCAAACAAATGAACTCTCGTTGGGTAAGAGGGTGTTATTTCAAAAATTATGGACCTTCTTTAATGTTAGGAGTGGGTGTACCCTTACCCGTACTGAATGAGAAAGTGATCGAATATTGTGCGGTGAAAGACGAAGAAATTGTGACACCTGTAATTGATTTTGCCATTCCTCGTCGTGTCCGTCCTACCTTTGGCCTAGTTAGCTACGCACAACTCAAAAGTGGTCATCTTTCCATTGAAGGGAAAAGTGTTAAAGTTGCCCCCCTTGTGAGCTTTTCCCTATCCTTAGAAGTCGCAGAAACCCTCAAACAATGGATCGAAGCAGGAGAATTTACTCTCACACCAGCGATCGCTCCTTTACCCAGCGATCGTCAATTTCTCTCCCAGGAGGAATGGACATAATTCTTTATTTTTAATACGAAAATTCAAGTCCCCTAATCAGCTAAACTTAATGACGAAGATAGGCTCGTCGCTTTTCTTTCATTACATCCCAATCCTTGCCTCAGAGATTATCAAACCCTATGGATCAAGCGAATCAAAGCAACCCAGATACTTATCCTAATAACAATGGGCGCAGTTTTCTTTATGAAGTTGTCTTCTCATCTTCTTCTCAAGCCAAATCGTCCCAACGGTCAAATCGTCAAGCAAAAAAGATTTTTAAAGTCCCTTATGAGCGTATGGCTCAGGAGATGAAGCGAATCGCTCGCTTAGGCGGTACAATAGTCAATATTACTCCTGTGATTGACCTTGAGCAAGATCAAGGGAAGACAGTGGATCTGCCTTGGTGGTTAGAAATTTCTACCACTACGCCTCGCTGTATCTATTATTTTGGTCCTTTCGATAGCCAAGCAGAGGCTCAAGCCGAGCAGGGTGGATATATTGAAGATTTAGAAGCAGAAGGAGCAACTGAGATTAAAGTGACTATTAAACAGACTCAGCCGACTACTTTCACTGAAGAATTAGAATAATCAACAGTAGTACAGGCTTCTAGCCTGTCAAACTATAATAAACTAATTGTGGTACAGGCTTCTAGTCTGTCAAACTACAATAAACTAATTGTGGTACAGGCTTCTAGCCTGTCATACCTGAGCATTGTAATGATAGGTAACAGGCAGGATACCTGTTCTACTAAATTGGATAGAATATTAGTCATGCCGATCACAGTGCTAAAGCTTTGAGTTTTTCTTCGAGAAATTCAATTTTATAATGTGTGACAGGCAGGATGCCTGTTCTACTAGACACTAAATTAGTTCACAGTGCTAAAGCTTTGAGTTTTTCTTCCAGAAATTCAATCAGTTGATCAAGGGTTAACTCACTCTCTGTTAAACATTGAGGGGGTGAAGGTTCGGGTTTAAAATAGAGTAATTTGAATTGATTGTCGCCAATTACCAGAATAGCAACTTCTTCTTGAGGATCGCAATTTTCAACAATACCGATGATCTCTTGAATTTTTTGACCTACTTGCTGATTGAGTTGAGCGATCGCTTGATGGGAACAACAGATAAAATGAGGGTTAGGTTTTAGATCAATTCCCAAGGTTTCTTGAGTCTCTCCCCATTCTTGACGTAACCCCCACGCTACAGCAGCCAGTTCTTTTTGATATTGTTGACTAAACTGATCGAGTTTTTGTCGCCAAGGGTTAGTCTTTTTTTCTGGGGACGGATTACCAAATTGAATCATTGAATTAAATTATGAATTATGAATTATGAATTATGAAATAGCTAATTAATCAATTCCCGTGATATGACGCAAGATAGTATCTAGTTTTTGATGAATCTGATTAATCTCTTCACGAAATCCTGCCAACTCTGGCTGCATTGCGTCCATTTTATCATTAAGATGGTCTATTTTCTCATAAACACGGTCAAATCCACGATTAAGTTCCCCTCCTGTTATTTGGGTATCTTCCAAGCGCTCAACTCGTCGATTGAGACTTCTTAGCTGTCGATCAATTTCATGATCTCTATCGTTGGGGTTTTGAGCAGATGTCATACTTAGGAAAGTCTTGATCCATTGGTATAGTAAGTTTACTCTCTATTATAGTTGGTAAGGTTGGAAAAGCATATAATCTTCTCGTTAGTTTCAAGGGCTGTTCAGATTTTGCCCACCGTCCCCATCTTAATGACAGTTATGGTGGGCAATAACCAAGTATTTACTCATTTAAGCTTTGAAATGTCCTCAATTGCACACCCTACATCTTAACGATGATGACCGTTACTTGTCCCATTTTGAGAAGCAGTTACCCTTTCTTCAATGGGAATGTAGGGGGTATTATGTTCACCTACATAAATTTGAGTGGGACGGAAAATACGGTTAACGGCTAATTGCTCTTTCCAGTGGGCTAACCAACCCGCCACACGAGCGATCGCAAACAAGGGGGTATATAGATCTTCAGGAATGCCTAACTTACGATAAACTAAGCCTGAATAGAAATCTACATTAGGATAAATTCCTTTCTCTCCTAAATGTTCCTCAACAACTTTTTCCAATTCGAGGGCAATTTCATAATATTCATCTATTCCCTCTCTTTCAAACAACTCTTCGGCTAAACTCTGCAAAATCGTCGCACGGGGATCTTTTACCTTATAAACTCGGTGACCAAATCCCATAATTTTCAGCTTATTAGCCACGCATTTTTCCACATAAGGGCGGACATTTTCCACCGAACCAATTTCTTCTAACATCTTCAGCACTTCTTCATTAGCGCCCCCATGTAAGGGTCCTGCTAAGGTTCCCACCGCCGATGCCATTACTCCATAAGGATCGGTTAAAGTAGAAGCAGTTACCATTGCTGAGAAGGTAGAAGCATTCATGGTATGTTCAGCATGAAGCGTCAAACAAACATCAAAAATTCTCGCTGCTAAGGGATCTGGAATTTTCTCCGTTAGCATATATAGAAAATTCGCTGCATAATCGAGATCGTCATTGGGTTGAATCGGATCATTTCCCTTTCTCATTTGGCTAAAAGCAGATACCATCGTGGGAATTTTTGCTAATAGACGTACAACCGCTTGGAAAATGTACTCAGGATCATCTAACGCACGACGGGAGTAAAATAAGCCCAATGCTGCTGCTGAGGTCTGTAGGGCATCCATCGGGTGTCCTGTTTCAGGAAAGCATTTCATCATGTCGCGGATATGATATTTAATGCGACGATGATATTGTATCTCAGTCCGAAACGAATCTAATTCTTTTTGAGTAGGAAGTTTTCCCCAAATAAGTAGATAAGCCGTCTCGATAAAGGTACTTTTCTCAGCTAATTCTTCGATACGAATGCCCCGATATTCTAACAATCCTTTTTGCCCATCGACATAACTGACGCTAGATCGAGAGGCGGGAATATTCTCTAAACCGGGAATATATTCACAAACAGATGCGATCATAATTTCACCTAATTAATATTTGTAACGAAATGAACAACTTGAGGTTACTTTACCCCATAATTCTGATGATGCTTATTTTGCAGGTAATTTTTTAACGTTTGTTCACAGCAACCATCTTGGCGGGATCAACAAATTTAACTCACTCTCACCAATGGGGTTAGAACAATTGGATAGGGTTAGCCCGATCAAACCAGCCTTTTTGACTACTAATTTGTCTTGTGACTGTCCCCAGATTAAGCGCTCACTCCATTGTCCTAAATTGGGCTGATGACCAACAAGGGCAAGGCAACTCTCTTCTCTATTGTACCGAGAATTTGACCACCAATTGACCCAATCTTCTAACTTTCCCTGGGGAGAGAGACAAGGCATCATCTGGATTTGTTGACTTAAGCCCATTTCTTGCAAGATTTTTGCTGTTTGATGCGCCCTGACAAGAGGACTCGTTAAAATAATGTCAAATTTGATACCAATTTCTTGTAATCGTTGAGCAATGTTATGGGTCTTTTGCTGCCCTTTTTTAGTTAAGGGACGCAATTCATCGTTGTTGTATGTTCCTCTTTCAGCAGCGATACCATGTCGAATAAGATAGAGTTGAGTCATTTCAGTAATCAATAATCAGTGATTCAGGAATCAGTAAGCTTGGAGGTGTAGGAAGAATCAATACCTCTTCCTTATCTCTTGTGATATCTATCACTAAGTACCCATCTTTTAAATTACAGCTAGTGTAAGCGCTTATCAGGTAAGGTAATTGGTATAAGACTTTACTCAATAATCGACTAATATGCTTAATACCAGTATGACACAAGGAAACACTGTTCAAGTCTCTCGCAAGTATTTGAGTGAAATTAAACAGACACTCAAACGACGAGAAGAAAAAGCGGCAAATAAGCGGCGATATACTCGATTTGATCACCATAGTGGCACAATGGTGCAATTAAAGATCAGTCAAAGTCTTGGGGAATCCCTAACAGCTAACGCTTTTATCACCGATGAATCCTTTGGTGGCTTAGGTCTTCTCGTCCCTACCTCAGATAATCTATCGATTAACCAACTTTGCGAAATTTTAATGCCAGGGATAGGATGGATAGAAGGTCGCATTGCATGGTTGCGAGCGCTTGATAACTCTATGCAGGAAATGGGTATCAAATACAATATGCCTTAATTTGTCCCCTCTATCTATCATCCTTGAATGAACCCTATTACTGGTAAAACACGGTTACTTGGTGTCATTGGCCACCCAGTTAGCCATTCCCTCTCCCCTGTGATGCACAATGCAGCGATCGCAGCTTTGGGACTCGATTATATTTATCTTCCCCTTCCCATTGAACCTTCAACAATAGAAGACGGTTTAAAAGGACTTAAAGCTATTGGAATTAAGGGTTTTAATGCAACAATACCCCATAAGCAAGCTATTATTCCCTACTTAAGCGAAATTTCCCAAGAAGCGCAATTAGTCGGAGCGGTTAATACAGTCAAATGGACTTCTCAAGGATGGTATGGTACAAATACAGACGTTGAAGGCTTTTTAGCCCCTTTAAAGCCATTAAATCAGTCTTGGCAGCAAATTACGCCTGTTATCTTGGGTAATGGCGGAGCAGCAAGGGCTGTTGTGGTAGGATGCTGGCAGTTAGGATGCCCTGAAATTCACGTGATAGGACGCAATAAGCATAAGTTAGGAGATTTTTGGCAAAGTTGGCAATCAACCCCCCTTAAAGACGCTGTTAAATTGCACTATTGGGATAATGTGTCAGGGGTCTTATCTCAGACAAAGTTACTAATTAATACAACCCCCGTGGGAATGTCTCCTAATACGAAAGAGACACCCCTCACTTGGGAAATAATGGAACAATTACGAAGTGATGCGATCGTTTATGATTTAATTTATAATCCCAGTCCCACCCTATTCTTACAGATGGCGCAACGACAAGGAGCAATGATTATAGATGGTTTAGAGATGTTGGTACAACAAGGCGCAAAGGCATTAGAATTATGGTTAGAGCAAGCGGTTCCTGTGGAAATAATGCGGACAGCGCTGATCGATTATTTAGAGAAGAGGAAATAAAAGCAGAGGAAAACAGAATTTGCAAATTATTCCATTTATGGTGTAGGCGCAAGTCTTGGGACGGGCGCAAGCCTTGAGACGGGCGCAAGCCTTGAGACGGGCGCAAGCCTTGCGCCCCTACATATTGAATCAGCTTATTTTGTTATAATGCGTGAGTCTATGCTCAATGCTCTTATTCATTAAATAAGGTTATTATCTAATGACAACAGAAACCTATCAACAAGCGGCTGAACAACTTCTCCAAAAGGGGACAAGTACCCAACAAGAAGCCTTAGATGTATTTGACACACTTGATCCCGTGGATTTAGACTTTATGATAGGTCGTTGGCAAGGATCTGGGTTACAAACAGGTCATCCAATGGATGGTTTATTAGAATTATCGGGTTGGTATGGTAAGGAATTTATTGATCCTGAAACAGTTCATCCCTTACTTTTTAATGATGGTCAAGGAAAGATATTTAAAGTTGCCCCTAATCCAACGGCGATGAATTGGATGTTAAAGGTGTCTCTTCCTCAACAAGATGCGCTCAAGCCATTTTTAACTGGGTTTCTTTTATTATTAAAAACCGAAGAAAGTCAAGCAAGGTTACGGATGATGGAATATAGAGGGAAAGTCAGTGCAACAATGATCTATGATTATTTACCAATTAATGATGCTTTTCGTAAGATAGACGAGAATCGGGTCTTAGGTATTATGGACTATAAAATGTCCTCTCAACCCTTCTTTTTTAGTTTGCAACGAGTGATTTAATTCAGCGCTCAGTTAAGTTATCAGTACCTCTAGCTAAAGCCCACTTTCTTAAAGAATGAAAGTTGACTTTTGGATCAAGAAGGTTAATATAATTTGTTTTATCCTTCTTCATTTCTAATTAATAATTAATAATTAATAATTAATAATTCCTCATGATCAATCCCAAAGATATTTACCTTCTCCTGATCGAAAAAGCCCAATCTTCTACTGAGATCAAAGAGATTATTATTGGACTCACTTGGACTTATTGTGAAACTCAAGCGGTAGGATTAGCCATGAGTCCTGCGATTCCCACTCGGACTTTACCTTGGTCGGGGACATTAGTAAATCGTCCCGCTCAGGAACTAGCCACTTGGTTACAATCTTGGGAAAGTTATGCCGCTACCATTGGAATGTCGGTCATTAATGGAGTGA
>JBFRWQ010000477.1:0-3000 GCA_051439665.1 Microcystaceae cyanobacterium
CTCAGTTACGGCTTATTGGAAATGTTAACCCTCTCTAGCTATCTCTTAGTGGGGTTTTGGTATGCTCAACCCTTGGTTGTTACCGCCGCACGAGATGCTTTCCTCACCAAGCGAGTTGGTGATATCATCCTGTTAATGGGCTTAGTTGCCCTTTCTAGCTATGGAGAAGGACTGACGTTCTCTGAGCTAGAAAATTGGGCTATTAACTCCCCTGTTTCTCCCTTTACAGCCACCTTGTTAGGATTATCCTTAATTGCTGGACCAACAGGAAAATGCGCTCAATTCCCCTTTAATCTTTGGCTAGATGAAGCAATGGAAGGACCGAATCCTGCAGGTATTATGAGAAATTCAATTGTGGTTTCAGCAGGTGCTTATGTCTTAATTAAATTAGAGCCTGTCTTTACCCTCTCTCCTGTTTCCGCCGATACCCTCATTATTTTAGGCTCTGTTACCGTGATCGGCACAGCACTGATGGCCTTAGCCCAAATTGATATTAAACGTGCCCTATCCCACTCTACTAGCGTCTATTTAGGGTTAGTGTTTATTGCAGTTGGCTTAGGCCATGTGGATATTGCTTTTTTAATTCTCTTTACCCATGCGATCGCTAAAGCGCTTCTTTTCATGAGCGCTGGTGCGGTTATTATGACTACCAGTAACCAAAATATAACAGAAATGGGCGGTTTATGGTCAAAAATGCCCGCCACTACCTCTGCCTTTCTCGTAGGGTCAGCAGGACTCACCGCAATTATCCCAATGGGCATATTTTGGACATTTCAGCGCTGGTTTAATGGCGCTTTCGCCACCCCAACCTGGTTATTAGTCATTGTTGTTCTTGCTAATGGCCTATCAGCATTTAACTTTGCCAGGGTATTTCGGGCTGTTTTCTTGGGTCAATCTCAACGGAAAACCCGTCGCACACCAGAAGTAGCATGGCCAATGGCTGTACCAATGGTTTCTTTAATCATCATGACCCTTTTAGCCACCTATGTCCCCCTACAATGGCCGTTTTGGTTATCTCCTGTCACCAAACTCCCTGACAATGGGACATGGTCGATACAATGGCCAATTGTTCTCTTAATCTTATCGGGTGCAGTGGGTTTCACCATAGGTATTTTGATTTCAGGCCGTCGCTATTGGTCTAGATATCAACAGTTACCCCTCCGCTTTTTCCAAGACCTCTTTGCCTATGATTTTTATCTCGATAGAATCTATGATTTAACAGTGGTGGCTGCTGTATCCAGCATTTCTCGCCTAGCTGCCTGGGTTGATCGTTATATTGTAGATGGGGTGGTTAACTTTGTCAGTTTAGCCACAATGTTTAGCGGCAATGCCCTTAAATATAACGTATCAGGTCAATCTCAATATTATGTGCTGACAATTATCATTAGTGTGGCTATATTAATTTGGTTGACCTTTAATGGTCAATGGTCAGCCATTATAGATTATTGGTCAACTATACTAAAGATATAATTGATAAGTAATCTAATTTTAAGGTGAAGTTCGTTAACAATTATAGATTAATTTGACCACTTATTAAGAAAAATAGGTACAATATAGAAGGGTAGTTATAAGTCAATTGAAGGCTTTTTCTATCTACTATTGAGTTCAAGGAAACTAAACTAAAAACATGGAATCGAGTAGCCCGTCGAGTCAGGCATCCGAACCTCCTAATTATAGGTGGGCTAAGATTTTGGGAACAACAGTAGCAGTCCTCACTGTCACCCTACCCATCTCTGCGATCGCTTTATACTCTTCGTCAAGCACGGTTGACTCCTCACCCCGTCCCCCCTACAGTAGTGTCTCGAATCCTAACAACCAATGATGAAATTAACAGATTGAACTCAGAAATCTTTTTAAACAACCCATAGTGGTAGGATGGGCTTTGCCCATTACACCTTAAAGCAAACAAAAAATCCACTTTGTTGCTTACCACAGTAGGATGGGCTTTGCCCATCACACCCTAGAGAAAACCAGAAATCCACTAAGAAAGAATAGGTAACTGTAAAGGAAGACGACAGGACACAGCCTGAGCGTCAAATAGTCGAGGAGGAAGAGAGAAACGCTCAGATTTCTGTACTCGACGTAGCGGTTTAGGGCTTGTCTGAAGCTCAGGCAGATTTACCATAATAGGTAAAGGATGGCTTGGCTTTTCAATGGCAATATCGAAAATATAGGAAGCCTTGGTTTTCAGATCTGATAATTCTATCGTATATTTTAAGTATTGATTAGTCTCTTCCTTGATTTCTGGTATTTCTGTGTGAATGGTTAAGGTTTTGCGATCGCAACTTTTCCCTGTCACCGTCAAAACTTGAGCAATCAGTTCTAAAGTCGGATGGGTGATAGTATTAGGTAAACTTAAAGTATGATAAAAGGCTAAAAAAGAGGATTGAGTATTTAAAGGTTGTTTATGCTGATAAAGACAGTCTTTAGTCAGAGGATCAACAATTTCGTACTGTAAACAGTCTATTTTCTCAGTAGAATTTTCTATTTCAATTTGTCCTGCGATCGCAACAGTATCACCCCATTGACGGGTTATTGCTTCTACATCCCAAATTAGATTAACAGTTGTCTTAGGTACACAAGGGGCTAAAGCAGTGGAATTTATGGCTAAATTCTCTTGATCATCTTGAATTTTAGTAGATAAATCATCTTGTGCTTCCACTTGAAGATAGAGAGAAGCTTGCCAGGATTCCCCAATCAACTCACTCATTAAATCACTACAACAATGAATTTCCCATTGTCCTGGATGTAGCTGAGTTGGAGGCATAATGATAATATTGCCCTCATCATTAACCTGTTGATGATACTTATAGTGTTGGGGTTCAACTGGATGGCGGTAGTTAATAATAATATCAACCCCTTGACCACTTGTGAGATAAGATTGGGCAAGAATGCGATATTTCTCAGCTAGTACTTGAATTTTAGCTGATTCTAGCGGTTGTAAGAGAGGATCGCCTGTTTTCTGAAGATAGAATTTCATCACACCACTGTTCACCAAAT
>JBFRWQ010000478.1:0-4214 GCA_051439665.1 Microcystaceae cyanobacterium
GAGAACTAATCCTCGTCTTTGTAGTTTTTCGGGTTGCTTATCCGTTAAAGATAACTCATAATCAGAAAGAATATGAGCCATTGCTAATTTCATCTCAAACATGGCTAAGGCATCCCCAATACAGCGCCGACTTCCACTACCAAAGGGAATAAATTCATAAGGTGAATATTTCCGTTCTAAAAATCGTTCAGGTTGGAATTGTTTGGGGTTGGGATAAAGGTCTTCTCGTTGCAGCGTCATGTACATACACCCTAAAACCAAATCTCCTACCTCTAAGTCATATCCCAATAGGTTAACGGGTTCTTCTACTTGTCTGGGGAAGGTTAACATGGCAACTGGGGTGATTCGGAGGGTTTCGTTACAAACTGCCGTTAAGTAGGGTAATTTGACAATCTCCATTGGATCGGGATTGTCCCCTAAAGTGGCTATTTCGGCTCGTAATTTTTCCTTAACCTCTTGGTAGCGATGTACCCAATATAATCCCCATGCGATCGCTGTTGCTGTCGTTTCATGACCAGCGAATAAAAATGCCATTAATTCATCTCGTAACTCGGTATCACTCAAAGCACTGCCATCTTCGTAGCGGGAAGCCATTAAAAGAGAAAGAACATCTTGGCGGTCTGGGTTAGGATGCTCCCGTCTTTCGGCAATTTCTTGATAAATTAGCTGATCAATTGCTTTTTTTTGCCGTTGAAATTTTCCCCAAGGACTCCAAGCACCCCAGTCTTTTTGCAGTTGAGGGAAAAAGAGCAAACCCGAAGTGAGGGGAGAATTAAAAAGATCAAGCATTGTTGCCAACAATTGACTCATTTGATCGTATCTTTCCCCTTTATAAATGCCAAAAACCACCTCTAATATGACTTTTAAGGTAATTCCTTGGGTCACTTTACGGGCAATAAAGGGCTGTTGTGGGGATAATTGTCCCATCACAGTTTCTGTAATTTTGGTGATGGTATGACCGTAGGAAATGAGTCGTTCACCATGAAAGGGAGGGGTGAGTAATTGCCGTCTTTTTTTGTGTTTTTGTCCTTCGAGTAAGGTAATTGAGTGATCTCCTACCAAGGGGCGCAAAATACCATTTGGCTCTGATGGAGCGCTGAATTCTTTGCGATCGCTGGTTAGCAATTGCTGCATTGCGTCGGGGTGGCTGATATAGATTAATCTTTCGGTAAACCCTACTGATTTAGACACAAATAAGTCAGGATAGCGCTTTTGATTTTTGTCAAGATAAGCAACGGGATCTAAGATCCATTCTAAGCGCTGGCGAAAGGTAGATTCAGGAGGGGTAGGTAGGGTTTTCGTCATGATTAATTAGATGGTATTTTATAGAAAGTAATTCAACAAATTTATAAGGATGTATTTGTACCTAACTGAAATCCTAATGCTTTAGTTTGCATCATTTTAAAAATGTTATAAAAACCATTGGCACGGGAGGGGGTTAAGCTAACTTTTAAGCCTGTTTCTTCGATAAAATCAGGGGTAACAGCGATGATTTCTTCCGGTGGTAATCCGTTTAATCCTTCAATTAAAAATGCCACTAATCCTTTAACTAATTGGGCATCTGAGTCACCTTTATACCATACTTTCCCATCTTCATAGTCGGCGGTAATATAGACTTGAGAGACACATCCTTGCACTTTATTTTCTGGGGTTTTTCCGACTTCGGGCATGGCTTCTAATTTTTTAGCGTACCATAATAACTGCTCGTATCTTTTCTTAGGATCATTGCGCTTTTTAAAGCGCTCGACAATTTTTTCTAGTTTAGGAGGTAAGGGCATTTTCCTGATTAATATTAATTATACCAATTTATTATAAAACGTTTCCTTTTTGTTTGCTAGGAGGAAAGACTATTAGAAGAGTCTGTACTTAACTGTTTAATGCTTTGACCTAACTGGGGAGACGTTTCCCCCCATTTGGAAATAAATTTCACCATATCCAAGAGAGGGACATCAACGGGAAAGATACGATGATCAGGAACAACATATAAGTTACCAACGGTGGGGGTGGGAACAGTGGGAACAAAAACCGTGTGCATCTCATTCTCGTGTTTTTCAATCAAAAAAGCAGGTGATAAGGATTCACTGTTGTTTCCTAATGCGACAAAAGCGACTTCTAATTTATCTGTTGTTTCTAGTCTAGCAACACGCCTAACGATACTACGAATTAATAAATAACCTGGAATCTTCATCAGGATGGGTTCAACTGATCGTTTAATGAGTCTAGAGTAACTGGTTTTTAACAGGAGTCCCGCAATTAAGCAAGTGACGAGAAAAAGCACTAAAGCGACGGGGATTGCGATCGCATTATTGTCAATTCCCAATACCGTCGTAATCGGTTTGAGTAGGATCACTGCTAGGCCAATTAGTCCTGTAATCATTTTATTAAAGGCTAAAATCGCTAGGTAAGCGGGCATTACAACTAAGAAACCACCAATAAAGGTTGTCCCGATCAGTTTGGCTAAATTAGAAGACCTTTGTTCTTCATTACTCATTGCTTCTCTTTCCTGTCACAATTATACACAATAGATTATAACGTGAGTTCGAGGTCATAATCATGACTGGTTAAGTTGATTAACTTTGGACTACCCAAAAAGAAAACTGGGCGAGTAATCGAAAATTTATCTGTTATCTGTTTAGGTTTCTGAAGATTACGAAAAATGGATAGAGCAACAACGCCTAAATAACTGAGATTAATTAACAGGCTTTGGCTGACTGAAATCTTATACCAACCGCCCTGCAATAAATTGACAGGGCTAATAATAATCGTTATCTAAAGATAACTGAAGGGGGCTAATTCTTTAAAATTCAGCGCTTAAAGGGGTTCTAGGAAAAGGAATCACATCCCGAATATTACCCATTCCTGTCATGAATTGTACCACCCGTTCAAAGCCAAGACCAAACCCTGCATGGGGAACTGAGCCATAGCGCCGTAGGTCTAAATACCACCAGAGATCCTCTGGATTCATTCCTTGATCTTGAATGCGTTGGGTTAAGACATCTAAGCGCTCTTCCCGTTGCGAACCCCCGATAATTTCACCTATTTTCGGCGCAAGGACATCCATTGCAGCCACTGTTTTCTCATCATCATTTAATCTCATGTAAAATGCCTTAATTCCCACAGGATAATCTGTGACAATAATCGGTTTTTTGAAGTACTCTTCTGCTAAATAGCGCTCATGTTCTGATTGCAAATCAATTCCCCATTCCACAGAAAATTCAAATTTTTTATCTGTTTTTTCGAGTATTTCAATAGCTTTGGTATAGGTAATGCGTTCAAATTCATTATTAATAATATTATCGGCTGTTTCCAACACTGTTTTATCAATCCGTTGATTAAAGAATTCCATATCTTCGGGACAAGTTTCTAAGACAGACTTAAAAATATGCTTTAAGAAAGCTTCTGCTAAATCTTGATTCCCTTCAAGGTCACAAAAGGCCATTTCTGGTTCAACCATCCAAAATTCTGCTAAATGTCGGGAGGTATTAGAATTCTCAGCCCGAAAAGTTGGACCAAATGTATAAACATTTTGAAAGGCCATGGCCATAATTTCCGCTTCTAATTGACCGCTAACAGTTAAATAGGCTTGTCTGCCAAAGAAATCTTGGGCAAAATCCGCTTTTTTATCTTCTGTTTGTGGTAATTTATCTAAATTAAAGTTAGTAACGGTAAATAATTCCCCTGCCCCTTCACAGTCACTTGCGGTAATAATAGGGGTATGCACCCAAATAAACCCTCTGTCTTGGAAAAATTGATGAATAGCAGCAGAACAGGCATTTCTCACCCTCATCACTGCGCCTAATGTATTGGTTCGATTTCTTAGATGGGCAATGGTTCTTAAAAACTCAAAAGAATGGCGTTTCTTCTGTAAAGGATAGGTTTCCGACTCAGATTCTCCATAAAGTTCTAAATCAGACGCTTTTAACTCAATTCGTTGTCCTTTCCCTAATGAGGGTGCAAGCTGACCTGTGACTTCAACAGATGCACCTGTACTGATTTGTTTGATAACTGTGTCATAGTTAGGAACAGACGCATCGACAATGACCTGTAGATTCTGTAAAGATGAGCCATCATTTACTTCTAAGAAGGAAAAACCTTTAGAATCCCGTTTTGTTCTTACCCATCCTTGGATTTTAACGGTTTCATCTGGATTTCCACTGCGAAGAATGTTGATAATGCGTTTGAGGGTCATAGGACGTAAGGCATAAAAAATTTTA
>JBFRWQ010000479.1:0-3505 GCA_051439665.1 Microcystaceae cyanobacterium
CCTATATTTAACCAAGGTCGAAAGCGAAAAGCAGATGCTGGATTAACTAGAATCACCTTACTAAATAAAGACGCTTTTTGGCTCACCATTTTCAAAGCTAAACATCCACCAAATGATTCTCCTAGTAGATAAATAGGAGGTGGTGCTATCCCTCTTTTAGACAGTTGATTAATTTCTTGTTCAACTAAATTAATTGCTTTATTGGTTAAACTTTGCCATGATTCTTCCGTTTCAAACGGATAGGATAAACAGCGAATATTAAAAAACTGACTCAGCAATTTTGCCTGTCGGTGTAAAAGGCGACCTGTTCCATCTAAGCCTGGACAATAAACCAGAAGAGGATAATTAGAAGGGCTAGAATAGGGGTTTAATAGTTTCATCTGTATTTGTTGGTTTTAAGCGTAAAGAATTATCACTGAAGAAGAGAAGCAATTTCTTGAGAACAATAGTCTGTTAAATGATTAACCATCTTTTTAGCCGTTTTACCTTTATATTGACTTTTAATTTCGTTCGTCATATAGTAAGGTCGCCCGATCAAGAGATGGGTACGATGATAGGTGACAATAGGTTGAAAGCCTGAGCGATCAAAGAGGGGTTCAGTGGGATCAAAAAGGCGTAAAGTTCGCAATGGAAAAGGATATAAGACACTTTCTCCTAGAGAACGAATAGCAACAGGTAAAATAGCCAAATTAGGAACATCTATCTGAAAAGCAAGATGAGCAAATCCTCGTTCAAACTGACTTAGGCTATTTGGGGCAGTCAACTGTATCATTGGTGATGTTCCTTCAGGAAATAAACCGACCCACTGTCGCTGTCGTAGAAAGTCCTGTGCTTGCTTTAAAAACTGCTTAGACCGTTGAGACGGTTCTGCAAGGGGAAAACAGCCTAAAAGCTGAATCATATCTCTTAAAAACGGCGTTTGTCCCATATAATGATGGCAAGCAATACGAATGGGTCGTTGTAATCCCTGAATTAAAAGCGGCGCATCCATGAAGCTACGGTGATTGCTAATGACAATGACTCGGCAATCAGAAGAAGGAATGCGTTCAGGGTAAGAAACGGACATTTGTGTGCCGAATAAGCTTAAAATGAATTGGGAAACGCCAAGGGGAAGGTCAGGAAACATGAAAGCCCATTAAACATGATAAACATCCAAAGCTTCTATTTTACAAAAATTTACCGATAGAATAGAGAAAAGTTAAGAGTTTGCTAATCTTAAATTAGGGAGTCTTAACCTTCTCTTATTCTCCATACCTCTTTGCCTTCTTTCAACCTATGCCTTGGCCTCGTATTATCAGCGCTGTTGTGGCGATCGTCCTTGCCCTTGGATTAATGATTATCGGTGGATGGTATTTCACCGTTGGGATTTGTTTATTAGTCTTTTTAGCCCAATTAGAGTATTTTCAGCTAGTGCGCTCCAAAGGAATTGCCCCTGCTGCTAAAACCACCCTAGTTGTCTCCCAATTACTGCTTCTGACGGCTGCCGTTACTCCCTCATTAACGGATGCTATTTTTCCCCTAACAGGGGCGTTAATTTGTTTTTATTTACTCTTTCAGCCCAAATTGGCCACCATTGCCGATATTTCCAGTTCAATTTTAGGATTATTTTATCTGGGCTATTTACCCAGTTATTGGGTACGTCTTCGAGTCGGATTTGCCCAAATCCCCCAATCAGTGGAAATTGCCAGTAGTAATTTACCTTTGATGGGCTATTGGCCAGAAACATGGACAGAACCCAAGTTATTTCCCCCTGCATTAACAGTGACTTTCTTGTCCTTTGGTTGTATCTGGGCGGCGGATATCGGCGCTTATTTGATGGGAAAATGGTTAGGACGGACAGCGCTTTCCCATATTAGTCCCAAAAAGACAGTAGAAGGGGCATTATTTGGTATTTTAGGCAGTGTTATTGTAGCCGAAATAGGGGCATGGTATTTAGCCTGGCCTTACTGGGAGTTTACTGGATTAATTTTAGGTATACTGATTGGATTAGTCAGTTTATTGGGAGATTTAACCGAGTCGATGATGAAACGAGATGCAGGGGTTAAAGATTCTGGCCAGTTAATTCCTGGCCACGGTGGGATTTTAGATCGGACTGATAGTTATGTGTTTACTGCTCCTTTGGTGTATTATTTTGTGACCTTGTTGTTGCCTTTTTTAAGGTAATATTTAGTTATAACCCAGGAGTTGTTTGAGCAAATAAACGGGTAAAATTCTGTGTAGCGCCTGACCCATCTTCTCCCTTAGAAATCAAGTCAAAGGCTTTATTTCTTGCCTCTGGTTCTAAGAGTGCTTGTACAACGACTTCCGCCACATCAGCACGAGGGACAACCGTTTTAATGCCATCAGGAGGATTATTCAGAAGCTGATCATTTTTACCTACTAATAATTCTCGACCGCCAGATTCATCGATTAACCCACCCGCACGAATAATTGTATAGTCAATACCACTATTGATCAGATATTCCTCAGCCTTGCGTTTCCAAATCAAAATCTTACCCTCTCCTATTGTATTCAGAAAATGATTAGGATCAGTTCCTCCCATTGATCCAACTAGCACAATATGTTCCACTCCTGCTGACTTAGCTGCATCTATTTGATGCTTTTGACCATAGTAATCAATTTGCTCTGGCATTTCTCCCATAGGAAACCCTAATTCTGGCCGTTCTCCTGGTTTTGTGTCACCTTTGGGGCGAGGAATAGCGCTCGTCAGAATGACTAACCCCTGACAACCCACCAATGCGTCTTTTAGGGTATCAGGTTCTCGGATATCACCGAAGATAAAGCCTTCTGTTGAATTGAATAGCGCTTCTACCTTCTCTTGAGAACGAGCTAGTCCCACTACTTCAAAGGTATTCTGGCGTTGACGCAACTTTTTGACAACCAGTGAGCCTGTACGACCTGTTGCTCCTGTTACTACAATTTTCTTCATGATGATTTTTAACCGTTTACTGCTTAAAGCGTAACTGTTCTTCAGATTTCATTGTCTATTTTCGTCTTGTCCCTGTCAATATTCCTGAGATAATTAGGCTTCAAGCGATTATTCTATAACTCAGAGATTAACTGGTCTAATAATCTTTCCAATTGTTTAAGTGGGGGTTCAGTGGGATTTTCATCCAAATCCTTGACTTGCCAATAATCAATCTTATCCTTCCATGCTGGGAATTTCTGCGCCATTAAAGGTCGATGAGCAGCTTCATCTACTGCAATCACTCGATCAGCTTCCTCAAAGTCTTTTTCTTGGACTGACATGGGATCTCTTAAAGCGTCTATCTCAAGTACAATACCATGATCAGCTAAGGCTTCTATGACATGGGGAGACATCGCCCCAACGTTCCCTGAATCAGGTTTAACATTTAATCCTCTTGATGTGGCTTGCCAATTTTTCCCCTTAGAGGTGATTAAGTGATTAAACGTCTCTTCGCAAAATCGACTGCGATAATAGTTTCCTGTACAAAGAAAAAGAACTTGAGGCATGATTAGATGAAATAGCTACAGCCTCATTATT
>JBFRWQ010000480.1:0-8518 GCA_051439665.1 Microcystaceae cyanobacterium
GGATTTTCGAGCTTCGGTTTTTGTGATTTGGCTATCGGCAGATAACAAGCTCCTTCTAAACTTTCATAGCGGATATTTTGATGGGTGAAAGTGACCTGATATAATCCTCTTGTGAGATAATTAGGAATCTTGGGTATCTCTTTAATCTCACCGTTAAACCATGCTTTTAAAAGTGCATTGTAAGAGCGAATTACCTCTATGACTGATTTGATTGTTTGCTGTCCTTGTTGTCCTCCTATTCCTTGATAATGGTCGTTTGAGCGGAAGTCTTTACACAGTTGAGCATAACTAGGATGTTTAATTGTTCTGAGTCCATAACTCATTCGAGCTTCGTCATCTTTAAAGTAGATTTTAGTTGGACATTCCTCAAAATGTTTTTGACGAATACTGTACAATACTGAGTTATATAACTGGTTGGATTGCTCACAACACCAGAACAGATAACTGTGAACTTCATCATCAATATTTCCGGTTAACAGGATTTTTTGTGTTTGATAATTCATGGTATCATTATAACACGATCATTCTGGCTATACCCTTAGTAGAACTGAGGGTTAAAACCCTCTACCGCTCGACTGCTACGCCTTGAAAGGACATGGCTATCTATCGCTCGTTATTTTAGGTATGATGCACCGATAAACTCGATTTAATTCTTGCCAATCAACATTCATCCATTGATAATGATCTCTTTCGGTATCAAAAATCAGTTGTACTTCGACGTTATGATTAGATTCATCATCTTGGGAATAATTAGTTAACAAATCCTGAATAAGTTTTCGATATTGTTCTATTTTATCCATTGGGTAATTACCTCATTAATTGGATCATAAACAATTAGTAAAAGCTGTTAACTCACCAAGTCTATAAGTAATCATACTCAATAAAATGGCTCTCCTAACCTGATCGTGATAAGTAAAACTTATATATCGTAGGATGGGTTAGACAGATAACTTAGAGGAAAAGCTTATAACTTTTAATTTGCGCCGTAATCCATCACAGACTAATTGTCTTGCTTTATACATTGTCCATCATTGTGTCAGGATCGACCGATCCAACATCATGTTGATTAAGTGATGATCTGATCTAGAATGGAAATAAGATTTAATTCTATTTTCTCGCAGACTATTTCCTGGTTGATAAGCTTGTTAATCTCTTAATTGTTGTTCTAAGGAAAGCAGGGAACAATCTATCAGAACTTTCAGCTTATTTGTCGTCTATTATTAGGGGATGATCATTATGACTCAGTTTTATGAAAATAACGAGCATTTAGCCTTATGTCATCTTGAGCAGCAATTTTCTCACCTAACTTCCCATGCTTGTCTTTGGATAGATACAATTATTGATGCTGTACAGGATAGTGTGATCTTAGTTGATCATACCTATCAAATTTTAATGATTAATCAAGTCACGTCTAAGTTATTAGGCTATTCAGAACATGAGTTGCTTAATCAATCTCTTAGGTATATTTTAGCTGATAATATTACTGATATTTCGAGGATTGAGCAAAGTTTACGAACAAACACGGAAGTCACTTATTTGGCAAAAAATCGTCAACCCATTACTGTCTCCTTATCTAGTCGCTTCATCTATGATGACGAAGGAGATGCGATCGCTATCATTTGTATTGCTAAAGATATTAGCAAAGAAAAACAAATGGAACAATTGATTACCCATAGTAAAGCAGCGCTCTATTATGATTTATATCACGATAAATTAACGGGTTTGCCTAACCGAAAATTCTTTATTGAGCAACTAGAACAATCTCTTAAGAAAACTTATGACAATGAAAATTGTTGTTTTTCTGTTTTAGTCATAGATTTAGATCAATTCAAATTAATTAATAATAGTTATGGACACCTGATAGGAGATAATCTTTTACTTCAAGTGGTAGAACGTTTTCAAAAATGTCTTCATTCTGAAGTTATACTAGCTCGATTAGGGGGTGATGAATTTGGTATGATCATCAATCATTTTGGGAACTTAGATTATACCTTATCCATTGTTGATTGTCTGAAAAAAGATCTCAGCCTTCCTTTTCAATTGGATGGCTATGAAGTCTATAGTAGCGCTAGTATTGGTATTGCTATTGGCAATGCAAACTATCAGAAAGTGGAGGAGATTTTACGAGATGCAGAAGCAGCATTAAGTCAAGCTAAAATGAAAGACAAAGCAAGTTATACAATTTTTCATCAACAAATGTATTGGGATACTGTCAATCGTCTGGAACTAGATCAGGATTTGAGACGTGCCATAGAACGTAATGAATTTGAACTAAGATATCAACCAATTGTAGAGTTAAATACCCAACAAGTTAGGGGATTTGAAGTATTAACTCGCTGGAAACATCCCGAAAAAGGCTTTATTCCTCCTGCCGATTTTATTCCCGTGACTGAAGAAAATGGATTAATTATTCCCCTTAGTAACTGGGTGTTTGAAGAAGCTTGTCAACAACTCTTTCAATGGCAACAAATATCAGATAATTTTCAAGATATTACCTTAAGTCTTAATTTATCTGTCAAACAACTATCACAATCTAATTTAGTAGAAAATGTCAAAAATATGATTCAAGAAATAGGGATTAACTCTCATCATGTCAAACTAGAAATAACAGAAAGTTCTATCATGGAGAATCCTGAGAAAGCTTGTTCAGTATTAAATGAATTTAAAGCTTTAGGGATTAAAATCTCTCTAGATGACTTTGGAACAGGGTATTCATCTTTAAGCTATCTGCACCGTTTTCCGATTGATATTTTGAAAATTGATCGGAGTTTTATTAAAGATATCACTGAAAAAACTGACAAATTGAGATTGACTCAAATAATTATTGAGTTAGCGAATCATTTTGGCATGGAAGTGATTGCAGAAGGAATTGAAACCCCTGAGCAAGTTGAACAATTGCAACAATTAGGATGTCAATTTGGACAAGGTTACTATTTTGATCGTCCTTTAACTACAGAACAGGCCAAAAATCTCATACTCAACAAAGCAAGTCAACAGAAGTCACCCCTAAAAGCGATGGGCGATGGTTTCCCCATAGTCAACCAATTGCTCAACGGTTAAGAGCGCTTCTTTAGGTTTATTCTCTTCAAGTAAAATTTTGGTGTGATGGAGTTGGGAAATTAAGCTATTAACAGCTTGAAATAATTCTTGTTTCTGCTCTAAGTGAGCCGTCATTAAACTGTTTAATTCTTGGACAGCATCGTGATTTTGGGCTAAATTAGAAGAATACATAGTAATTAGTTGGCTAACGAAGGATGTTGAAATCTATACTTTTTATTATGATGCTTAATTAATCAAATTGCAGTTTAGTCCATCACATCTTATTTGTTAATTTGATCACATAACCAGCGATCGCTTTTAAACAAAACTTTTTCATCTACTGAGATTAATGCTATAGCATCTTTTGTTCCCTTTAAGGATCAAATACCCCAGAGCATCTAGAAATTAGAACATAAGTTTTTAGCTTGTCACAGGCAAGATGCCTGTGCTACTGTTCCCTGACAGATTAAAATGGTTAGATGAGCTTTAAGGAGTACCCAAAAAATGAGCAGTGTACAAATTGATCAAAATAAAAAAAGACTCTATATTACACTAACAGGTCTTTTAGTGGGTCAAGAAGCTAAAAGTATTTCACAGCAAGTTATCCAAGCGATTGATGCTTTTGAGACAGAATTTGATTTAATTACTGATATTTCTCAATGTCGGCCAACTGCTGCTGATGGACATCTAGAAATCGAAAAAGTACAAAACTATGCGTTAGAAAAAGGAGCAAAGCGCTTTGTTAGAGTGGTGGGAGAGCGACTGTTAGCGCAAATGCAGTTAGAGCGCTCAGGAAAACAAACAGGTATTAAGGCAATTTGTGTCGCATCCCTAGAAGAAGCAGAGCAATTACTTGATCACTCATAATTTTTAGCTACAAATCGGCTCTTTCTGCTAATTCTAACCAGCGCTCCGTTGATTGATTAATTTCTATGTCTAAATCTGCTAGTTGTTGGGTTAATTTCTCTAATTCTTCGTAATCACTGGGAGGATTTTTATATAAAAGATGTTCTAATTCTTCTTTCTTGGATTCTAATTCAACGATCGCATTCTCTAATTTTTCGTAATCTTTTCGCTCCTTAGAAGATAGTCGTTTCGGTTTTGCTTTAACTGAGGTAGAGGAGGGTTGAGATTTAACAGTTTTAGTTGATTTAACGGTTGACTTTTTCTCTTCTTTAATTTCTTTTTCCTGAGTATGTTTATAGTCTAAGTAAATAGAGTAATTGCCTGGATAGGGTGTAATTTTACCACCTTCTTCTAGGGCAAAAATATTATCAATGGTGCGGTCTAGAAAATAGCGATCGTGGGAAACAACGATAACAGATCCGTTAAAATCTTCTAAGTATTCCTCTAAAACGGATAAAGTCTGTACATCTAAATCATTAGTCGGTTCATCTAAGATTAAGACATTAGGGGCAGCAATTAAGACTCTTAGTAAAAATAATCTGCGTCTTTCTCCCCCTGATAATTTAGCAATGGGGGAATATTGTTGATTAGGGGGAAACAAAAATCTTTCTAACATCTGAGATGCAGTAATCACTGAACCATCAGCCGTTTTCACTAACTCGGCCACATCTTTTAAATAATCAATCACCCTTTGATTTTCATTAATGCTTAAATCTTCTGAATGTTGATCAAAATAGCCAATATGAATGGTTGTTCCAATATCAACCTTGCCTTGATCTGGATCAAGACGACCTGTAATAATATCCATTAAGGTGGATTTTCCTGCCCCATTCTTGCCAATAATGCCGATTCTGTCGAAGGGAGTAAATATATAGCTAAAATCCTTAATTAAGGTTCTTTCACCATAGGATTTTTCAATATTGTTGATCTCAATTACCTTTTTACCAATGCGACGACTGGCGGTTGTTATTTCCACTTTTCCCTGTTGCTGCTTAAATTCTTGACCTTGCATCTCCTTAATACGATCAATTCTCGCCTTTTGCTTGGTACTTCTCGCTTTTGGTCCCCGTTTCAACCATTCTAATTCCCGTCTTAATCGTCCTTTGTGTTTTTGCTGACTACTCAGTTCTGATTCTTCTGATTCGGCTTTTTTCTGGAGAAAATAGGAATAATTGCCCGAATAACTATATAAATCTCCCCGATCAACTTCTATAATTCGATTGGTGACTTGATCTAGGAAATAGCGATCGTGAGTCACCAGTAATAATGCGCCTTGAAAGCGCTTTAAGTAAGTTTGTAGCCATTCTACGGATAAAGCATCTAAATGGTTGGTCGGTTCATCCATTAAGATCACATCAGGTTCAGAGAGTAAAGCCGAAGCAAGGGCAATTCTTTTGCGATATCCTCCTGATAAGTTGGCAATTTTAGCAGAAAAGTCTTCAATTCCCAATTGAGATAAGGTAATTTTCGCATTGGTTTCTAAGTCCCATGCGTTGAGGGTGTCAATGCGTTGGGTAACAGTAGATAAGCGATTAAGCAGTTTATCTGTATCATCATTTTCGATGGCTAATTGGTGGGAGAGTTCTTCATATTCCCGAATTAAAGCCATTTCTTCACCGCAGTCAGCGAACACTTGGTCTAAAACGGTTAAGTTATCATCTAAGTCAGGTTGTTGGGGTAGATAGATAATTTTGGCGGCTGAATTTGTCCATATTTCTCCCCTATCAATCGGTTCTAAGCCCGCTATCATTTTGAGTAAGGTGGATTTTCCTGACCCATTTGTGCCAATAAGTCCGACCTTATCGCCTTCATCGAGACTGAAGCTGGCATCTTTGAGTATTTCTTTGATGCCAAAGTCTTTTTTTACTGATTTTAGGGTAAATAGGGTCATTTTAAAACGTTAATCTTTGAATGGTTTTGATATTTAATTATTCTACTACTTATATTTTTAATGTTCCGTCTTCTAATATTTCATAAGTGGCTTGTTTCATCGCCATAAGAATATAGTTAGTCAGCATAGTAATACGCTATGAGTTATCAATGGTTTAAGTTACGTCAATTCACTAATAATTATAGCATCTCTTGAAATGCCTAGAAAAGTGAACTTAAAATAGACTATCTTACTTGATTATCCTAATAAAATGTTGCAAAATGTAAAGAGGGGACTTAAATTTTTATAATGGCCGTGAATAATCTTGCTGTCCAAACTAAAAAACCAATATCAACGATCTTAATTGTCATAAGTCTGATGCTCATAGTCTTACTTCTCTGGGGTGCTTTCTACGTTTATCATGGCCATGATCCTTATATTGAGACGGTGTTATCCCTAAGCGGTGACCAAAATCGGGGTCACGAGATATTTGAAATAAATTGTGCAGCTTGTCATGGAGTAGAAGCAGATGGTAGTGTTGGACCGAGCCTAAAACATATTTCTCATCGAAAATCTAAAGTCAAATTAATTGACCAAGTTATTAGTGGTAAAACTCCCCCCATGCCAAAATTTCAGCCCAACACCAAAGATATGGCAGACTTATTAAGTTATTTGGAAAATCTTTAATTAACCGAATGATTGACTGTTGCAGCCCAAGCCTACCGCTATAATGAGGCGATCTCAATTATGACTGTAACTTATGTACGAAAAACTTACCCCACCGACCACTGGTTCTAAAATCACCTTTAAAGATGGTAAACCAATTGTTCCAGATGATCCTATTATTCCCTTCATTCGGGGTGATGGAACCGGGGTTGATATTTGGCCAGCTACCCAAAAAGTAATCGATGCTGCCGTCGCAACCGCTTACGGTGAAAAGCGCCAAATTAACTGGTTTAAGGTATATGCAGGGGATGAAGCTTGTGATCTCTATGGAACTTATCAATATCTACCCCAAGATACTTTAACCGCTATCAAAGAATATGGTGTTGCCATCAAAGGACCGTTAACAACACCTATTGGTGGGGGCATTCGTTCATTAAACGTTGCATTACGGCAAATTTTCACCCTTTACGCCTGTGTTCGCCCCTGTCGTTACTATCCAGGCACTCCTTCTCCCCATAAAACCCCTGAGAAATTGAATGTGATTGTCTATCGGGAAAATACAGAGGATATTTATCTAGGAATTGAATGGAAAGAAGGAACAGAGATTGCGAATAAACTGATCAACTACCTCAATACAGATTTAATTCCTGCTACCCCAGAACATGGCAACAAACAAATTCCTCTAGACTCAGGAATTGGCATTAAACCCATTAGTAAAAAAGGCTCACAGCGCTTAGTTCGTCGTGCCATAGAACACGCCTTAACCCTCCCGAAAGATAAGCAACAAGTCACCCTTGTCCATAAAGGGAATATTATGAAATATACTGAAGGCGCTTTTCGGGATTGGGGCTATGAATTAGCGACGACTGAATTTCGAGATGACTGCATTACAGAACGGGAATCATGGATTTTAAGCAACAAAGAAGCCAATCCAGATCTTTCTGTGGAAGACAATGCTCGTAAGGTTGAACCGGGATATGATGCCTTAACCCCTGAGAAAAAAGAGCAAGCTTGTGCAGAAGTTAAAGGGGTATTAGATGCCATTTGGGAAAGTCACGGGAACGGTAAATGGCAAGATAAAATTATGGTCAACGATCGCATTGCTGATAGCATTTTCCAACAAATTCAAACCCGTCCTGATGAATATTCAATCCTAGCAACCATGAATCTTAATGGTGATTATTTATCCGATGCAGCCGCCGCTATTGTCGGTGGTTTAGGAATGGGACCTGGCGCTAATATTGGCGATGATGCCGCTATTTTTGAAGCGACTCACGGAACAGCACCGAAACACGCTGGATTAGACCGTATTAACCCTGGTTCAGTTATTTTATCAGGGGTGATGATGCTAGAGTATCTAGGATGGCAAGAAGCCGCAGATTTGATTAAAAAAGGGATTGGGGCAGCGATCGCTAACCGTGAAGTGACCTATGATTTAGCCCGGTTAATGACTCCTCGTGTTGAACCGCCTTTGAAATGTTCTGAATTTGCTCAGGCAATTATCAACCATTTCAATGATCACTAACCAGTAACCAGTTAAAATACTGTTGGGTTTGTTGGTTATCTGTTGAGAGATAGTGTGGGAGGTGTAGGGAGAATAAATACCTCACTCCTCTTTCTCCTTTCCCCGATCTTCCCCCTCTCCCCTATCTTCCCTTTCTCCACTTCAGTAATAGAGTTATCAGAAAATCGAGGGTTTAAAACCCCGCCCTAAGCGGGCGTATCAGTGTCAAAAACGTGCTAATATTAAATTGGTTGAAACACCCACCCTGTCTCGTAGAATTCTAGAACAGAAGACTAGGTTGAGACTCCTTGGATTGAGAGCAGAACAGGGGAAGCGGATGTAGGGCAATGGGGAATCCAACCTTGAACGCACTTTAAAAACAAACACAAGTTTAACTTAAGTCGCGGAAGGGCATTCTGAGACTTTAAACGGACGTGGAGAAAAGGTGAGACTTTCCCTTTGAAAGCGCATTTCTGTGAAACGTCAACCCCATTCAGCGACCACTCTAAACAAGTGGCGTGGCGAGGAATCTC
>JBFRWQ010000481.1:0-2976 GCA_051439665.1 Microcystaceae cyanobacterium
ACTACTATCTGTTCATGCTGCTTTCTTTGTTTTACTCAAAGGATCCATTCTTTTTTCTAAGTACTTAAACGCAGCAGAGGTAATGGTGGTTAACAACAAATAAAATAAGGCTACTACAATATACACCTCAAAGGCTTGATAGGTACTCGCTACAATTAATTGTCCTTGACGGAATAGTTCAACAAAGCCAATGACTGCCGTTAAGCTGGTATCTTTGATTAAGGTAATGAATTCGTTGCCTAATGGGGGCAAAATACGGCGAAATGCTTGGGGAAATATGACCTCTTGCATAGTTTGGACGGGGTTCATTCCCAAAGACTGACACGCTTCCCATTGTCCTTTGTCAATTGACTGAATTCCACCTCGAATAATTTCGGCTAAATAGGCAGCTACATTCAAACTAAGGGCAATAATGGCAGCAGGAAAGCGATTTAAACCCCATTCTAAACCAATTCCTTGAAAGAGCGCTGGCAGACCAAAATAGATGATAAATAACTGCACTAACATGGGAGTTCCTCGGAAGAACTCTACATAAATACGACATAGGGTTCTCAGAATTTTTGAGGAGGAAATAAGGGCAAAGGCAATTAAAGATCCGCCAATCATGCCAAAAAAGACGGAAAAAGCGGTTAAGAGTAAGGTTAATAATGCTCCTTGAGGTAATCTGCCTAAAAGCAGTATAAAGACTGATTGTGGTTGCCCCCCCGTTGGTTGATTATTAGTACCAGAAGATGTGGAAGTAATAGCGCTTCCTTGCATTGAGGGCGCAATTAGGGGTAATTGGGGGGGATCAGCGAGAAACCATTTTTGATAAATTGTTTGATATTGTCCGTTTTCGAGAATTTGAAAGAGGCCATAGTTAATTAATTGGCGATTGGGGGAATTTTTGGGTAATGCAATGCCATAAAATTCAGAGGTTAATAATTCTCCTACCACTTTCGCCCCTTTTAACCCTGCTTCTTTGATCGCATAAAGGGTAACAGGTGCATCATTCACCACTGCATCTACTTTGCCGTTGACTAACTCCTGTAAGGCGGAAACGGCATCGTTAAATTCAGTAATTTTAGCATTGGGTATCTTTTTCGATTCAATTGCCCCAGTTGTGCCAATTTGTACCGCAATTTTCTTATTGGCTAAATCATCAAATCCGTTAATCTCGGTGTTGTTGTCTCGGACAGCGATCGCTAAACCAGCTTTAAAATAGGGACTAGAAAAGGAAACGGACTGGGATCTTTCTGCGGTAATCGTCATACCACTGATCGCTGCATCAATGGTGTTAGACTGAAGTGCAGGAATAATACCATCAAAGGGGAAACCCTCAAATTCAATCGTAACTCCCACCGCTTCCCCAATGGCGTTCATTAAATCAATATCAAATCCTTGAAACCCAGTTCCGTCTTCGGACTGCATTTCAAAGGGGGGAAAAGCAGGTTCAGTGGCAACCTTGAAAACTTTTGTGTTTTGGGAATTAACGGGAAGGGAAGAGAGGCCAATGACTAGCCAACATCCTACCAGTCCTAGTGCGAGATGGCGTAACCATTTTCGAGTTTGTAATAGGGGAATTTTCATTAGGCTTTTGTAATATAATTTGTAGAATAAGCTTCTAGCTTATGACAGGTAAGATGCTTGATGCTTATGACAGGCAAGATGCCTGGTGCTTATGACAGGCAAGATGCCTGATGCTTATGACAGGCAAGATGCCTGTACTACTTCTATTAGTTTTAAGGTTAAAGCTTGATTAAAAATGTAGCTTAATATACAATAAATGTAAAATAAGTACAATATTTTAGAGAAAAATTAGCAAATTTCTTTGATTAAGCCATGTTTGATTCGACACCTATTATTTCCTGTGAGGGGTTACGCAAGAGTTTTGGTTCTTTGGAAGTCCTGAAGGGGGTAACAGGGGATCTTTATAAGGGTGATGTGGTTTCAGTAATTGGTCCGTCAGGCTGTGGGAAAACGACCTTTATCCGTTGTTTGAACCGTTTGGAAACGATTTCAGGGGGTAAATTAACGGTGATGGGGATGGATATGTCTGCACCGAAAGTGAGTGAATTGGCGCTAAGAAAGCTTCGTAGTAAGGTGAGTATGGTGTTTCAGCATTTTAATCTATTTCCCCATTTAACGGTCTTGCAGAATTTAATGTTAGCACCACAGAAAGTGTTAAAGATATCTGAAGCAGAAGCTAAGGAAAGAGGGGTACATTACTTGGAAAAGGTGGGGTTAGCAGCGAAAGCCGATTTTTATCCTGAACAACTATCAGGGGGACAAAAACAACGGGTAGCGATCGCACGCAGTCTCTGTATGAAACCCGAAGCGATTTTATTTGATGAACCAACCAGTGCATTAGATCCTGAATTAGTGGGGGAAGTATTGAATGTCATGCGTCAATTAGCAGATGAGGGTATGACGATGGTAGTTGTTACCCACGAAATGCAGTTTGCACGAGAAGTGTCGAATCGGGTGGTATTTTTTAATGAGGGAGTGATTGAAGAGGATGGTAAACCAGAAGAGGTATTTGTTAATCCTAATAGCGATCGCTTAAAAGCCTTTCTCAGTCGTATTGGCAATTAAGGAATTTCAACTAATCATAGCATAAAATAGCTACTTAATGTTCGTTCTTTGCATAATGTTTTTATTGATCAATTGTTATGAAAATCAGTCAATGTCTTCACACAGCTATTCTTGTCTCAGATTTAGACAAAGCAGCCTACTTTTATGGTCATATACTGGGACTTACTTCAGTTAATCGTCAATTAAATTTCCCAGGTATTTGGTATCAAGTAGATAATTATCAAATTCATCTGATGGTTCATCCTCAAGCTAAGGGTACAGAATATAATTCTGATAAATGGGGCAGAAATGCTCATATTGCTTTGTCTGTTGAGGATTTAGAGTCTGCGATCTCTCGTTTGAAACAATACAATTGCCCTGTTCAAATGAGTAGTTCTGGCCGGCCTGCTTTATTTACACAAG
>JBFRWQ010000482.1:0-3566 GCA_051439665.1 Microcystaceae cyanobacterium
GGGGGAGTGTGGGGAGTGTGGGAAGAGGGGGGAGTGTGGGGAGAGGGGGAAGTGTGGGAAGTGTGGGAAGATTACACTTACTGATAGCTTATGCCAACCACCCTGCAATAAATTGACAGGGCTAATAAGTATCGTTATCTAAAGATAACTTGTATAGCCAACATAGATTAGAAATTCTATCGTAATATGCACAAGGCAGCTTTGCTAGGACTCTCCTAAGATTGTGGGGGAGAATGTATAAAAATACACAAAAAATTTATGCACAAGGCAGCTTTGCTAGAAGCAGGAGTAAGCTATGACGCTTGTTTCAAGCTTTATCAATGCCCAACTTAATTTGTACGGCTATAGTTCAATTTATTGAACGCTACTTATTAGCCTTGAAATTAATTTCAATGCGGGTATTAAGGGAAATGCAATATTTGATTATATGAGCAGATTTTAAAGTTCTTTATTTTGTTGATGGTTAACAGAGGAATGAAGAACAGAATTAATTAAGGTATGATAGCCTTTTCCTTAAATTGTCTCCTTTCCTTATCAGATAAAAAGCCCCCATTAAGCCAAAACTGTAACGGGTAAAGTTGGCTAAATCAAGCGCTCTTTAACTTAATCATGCCCAACTTACTTTGTACTGCTATAGTTCAATTTATTGAACGCTACTTATTGGTTCCTTGAAATTAATTTCAAGGCGGGTATTAAGGGAAATGCAATATCTGATTATATGATCAGATAAAAAGCCCCATTAAGCCAAGGCTGTAACGGGGAAAATTTGCTAGATCAAGCGCTCTTTAACTTAATACTGTTTCTCTTATAATAGATTGCCCTGTACGATCAACCCGTTGTAATTTTGCACCTAATTTCTGTAATTTACCCTCAAGGTTATCATATCCTCGATCCAAGTGATGCAATCCTTGAACAGTGGTTTTACCTTGAGCGGCTAACCCTGCTAAAACTAAAGCAGCAGAAGCTCGTAAATCTGTGGCCATCACGGGCGCACCCGATAAGAAAGAAACTCCTTTAACCACGGCTACATTGCCCTTTACCTTAATATCTGCCCCTAGTCGCTGTAATTCTGCGACATGGCGCAAGCGATTTTCAAAGACGGTTTCTGTAATCACTGAGCTACCTTCAGCTAAGGTTAATAAAGCCATAAACTGAGCCTGCATATCAGTGGGAAAACCAGGGAAGGGAAGGGTTTCAATATCAGCCGCCCGAATGGGTTGGGGAATTAAGCGCAGACGATTTTCACCCTCTTGCACAACTTTTGAGCCAATTTCTTCTAATTTAGCAATGGCAGCCGCTAAATGATCAGGAATAACAGGATAAAGGCTGATTTCTGACTGGGTAATTGCCCCTGCTGCTAAAAATGTCCCCGCTTCAATGCGATCAGGAATGACTGCGTAATCTGCTGTATGTAGTCGTTCTACCCCAGAAATGACAATGGTTTTTGTGCCATCACCCTTAATTTTTGCGCCCATTGCTCGGCAAAAATTGGCTAAATCAACAATTTCTGGCTCTTGTGCTGCATTTCCTAACACTGTTTCCCCTTCTGCTAGGGTAGCAGCCATCATGATTGTTTCTGTTGCTCCAACACTGGGATAATCAAGATGAATGTTTGCCCCTTTCAAGCGCCCATTCCCTTTGACTGAAGCTTGCACCACACCATGCTCAATCTGTACAGTAGCGCCCATCGCTTGTAAACCCTGTACGTGCAATTCTACTGGCCTAGCGCCAATGGCACAGCCCCCTGGTAAGGGGATACGAGCATACCCTAAACGGGCAAGCAGGGGTCCAATTACGAAAAAGCTGGCTCTTAGTTGGGAAACCAATTCGTAGGGTGCTTGGCTTTGCCCAATATTACTGGCATTAATCTCTAATACGTCGTCATGGCGCTCCATTTTAACGCCCAAAGAAGCGATAATTTGGGTCATGCGCTCAATATCAACTAAATTAGGTAAATTGCGTAAGCGACAATCTTCAGGACACAGTACAGCGCCCGCCATAAGCGCTAGGGCGGAATTTTTAGCGCCACTGATGGTGACTTCCCCACTGAGGGTATGTTGTCCCCACACTTCAAGAACGGGGGTATTCTCCAGGGAATCAGGGGGGGTAGAAGTAGAACGTTTGATGGCTAGATCCTCCTCAACAACTCAATTAATAAAGGTACTCTATTATAAAGATAGATTTCGCTTTTGATTTTAGCGGAAAGTTCCCATTAGAAAAGGGATTGACAAAATTTTTCTTTGGTTAGATAATAGTATGTTGCCTATTAAGTTAAGCGCGGAACTGGCGGAATTGGTAGACGCGCTAGATTCAGGTTCTAGTGTCCGCAAGGACTTTCGGGTTCAAGTCCCGAGTTCCGCATTTGTCGTCTTACCAAATTGATTGATGATTACGAGTCTGCAAAACCCTCTTGTGAAGCAAATTCGCAAGCTACACCATCGCAAAGGGAGGCGATCGCAGCATCGTTTTTTACTAGAAGGCACTCATTTAATAGAGACAGCGATTGAGGGGCAATGTTCCCTCGAAACGGTTTGTTATACGGATGATTGGCAACAACGCTATCATAATTTATGGGAAATTCTGCAAAGTCAAGCGCAAAGACTGGAATTAGTCAGTCCAGAGGTACTAAAATCCTTGGCCACGACAGTGAATCCTGATGGAATTATTGGGACGGTTTCTCGTTTTAATCCAATTACTCCTAGTATAGATGGGTTAAAATTAGGCTTAGTTATTGATAATCTACAAGATCCAGGTAACTTAGGCACAATTATTCGCACATCTGCAGCCACAGGGGTAGAAAGTCTTTGGTTAAGCGCTAATAGTGTAGAAATTGACCATCCGAAAGTTTTAAGGGCTTCAGCAGGTGCATGGTTTAAAATTCCTTGTCAAACGAGCGATAATTTAGGAGAAGTGATTAAAACAGCCCAAAAGGAAGGAATACAAGTTATTGCAACTTTACCTGATGCGGAAACTATCTACTGGGAATTGGACTTAACCCAACCTACCTTAATTCTATTAGGAAATGAGGGGGCAGGACTACCACAGAATTTAGTGGAATTAGCTGATCAACCTGTGACCATTCCTCAATGTGAAGGGGTAGAATCTTTAAATGTAGCGATCGCAGCTTCGGTGATTCTTTATGAAGTCACTAGACAACGGGCTTTAAAGACATGATATTTGGATTATATATTTTATTCTATCAACATATCTTGCATTGCCGTTAACATCTGTCTTGAAATCAATTTCAAGGAATCAATAAATAGCGTTCAATAAATTGAACTAGCAAGGTATTTGTATATTTTTATACATTCTTTACCACAATCTCAGGAGAGTCGTTTTTACGCCCCCAAATAGAGAAATTGCTATAATTAGTAGTTGATTAATAAATGAGGCGGAACTTGATGTTAACCAAACAATTGGTAACTGCTCACAGCAATAAGGAGGGATAACAGGCTAACAGTTGAGTTCATCTTCATAATGCGTAAATTCTTCATCCTATTCATAAGGTACATTCTGGATTCATTATAAAAAATCGGCTGCGATCGCACTTTAAAGCTTATTCCATT
>JBFRWQ010000483.1:0-8510 GCA_051439665.1 Microcystaceae cyanobacterium
TTCTAAGGATCTTGGAGAACCGTTTTAGAAGCAATACGAGTTTTCTTCCGTTGTGCTTCGCTTAATTGTTCCCCAACTTGTAACTGAGTCGCACTTTCTTGTAGAACTGTTGCTGCACTCTCATCTCCTAATTGTAAAGCGGTTTTTGCTGCCGTTTGTAAGAAAGTTGCAGCCCCTTGAGTATCCCCTTTACTCAATTTTTCCTCAGCAATTTGAGTTTGACGATACTTAGCTAACTTCAAGACTGATTTTTCCACGGTTTGATCCGTTTGTGGTTGATAATCTTGTTGAATCGTAGCGAAAATCGGCAGTTGGTCAGATAGTAGATTAGTTTCGGAAACAGACGGATTATCATAGCGAATTTGTACTTTAGCGATGATTTGTTCCCCAATGGGCAATTCTCCTAGATAAAGATTGGCTAAAACTACTTTGGGATCATCAATTAATAAGTCTCCGATGCGTACACTAAACCAATCATCTTCAGGCATGACTGTTAATTCCACTGTATCAGGTTCAACTTGGGAAATAGGCTTTAACTCTGCCAGTCGCACATGAGGGGCTAATTCTATTATTAAATGAGCATTGGTTAAGCCAATCGACTGCATCCGATTGAAAAGTTTTTGAAATACCCCGACAGCATCCTCCGGTTGTTCGATATAGGATAATGTTCCTCCTGCGGTGTCAGCGATCGCTTCTAAAACATCTTGATTCCAAAATGTACCAAAACCAAGGGTATTAAGGGTAATATTGTAGTCTGAGGCAACTTTAGCCAGTTTTAAACAGCGCTCGTTGTCCCCATGTTCATTTTCGCCATCGGTTAACAATAAAATTTGTGAAATTCGATTATCTTTTCCGTTACTCGCTTCTTTAATGCCTAATTTAATGCCTTCATCGATGCTAGTTCCTCCGTCTGATGCTAAAGTTACAATTTTTTCCCAAATACTCTTGAAATCACCGACAGGCTGATGGGGAACAATTATTTTCGCCCGATGGTCAAAAGCAACCACTGATAGGAAATCTTGGGGCTTTAACTGTTCAATTAACCTCATCGCAGCCAGTTTCACCGTTTCTAGGGGGCGGCCATCCATTGAGCCACTATGATCTAAGACTAAACAAAGATTAAGGGGAAGGGTGCGATCGCTTGTCTCATTCTCTGCAGCAATTGATATAGATAATTGGCGCTGATGATTGCTCTGTTTTGCGTCAATATTGGGGTTACTGAGGGCAGTTTTCAAGGAAACTTTCATGGCTTTTTATCTGGTGAACTAATATAATTATGCAAAATTTCGGCCACCAAGAAATAATAGTGAGCGCTATATTGCTATTTCTGAAGGCTCTAAAAACGTTATAATCAGAAAAGATAATTTTTATTGAGATAAAATGACATCAAATCCGCTTAAATTGCCCTAGTTAAGGACTCTCACCCTATGCTTCTTCCTGCCTACTGCCCCCTACCTCATGCCTCTCCCCACCAGTTAACTATGGTTATTCAAACGGATTTAGCTATTTTTAGCAATGAGTAGCGAAATTCTTGCTCAATTAAAACAACGGAAGTGCTTAGTGATCAACCCTCGTCGCAAAAATGGGTTAATTTTGTTAAAGACCTATCATGCTGAATTTGCGGGGCCTGGGGCAGTGGTGGGGTGTGAATTTGATCTGGATGTGGAAAATTTAATCCCAGTTGGCAAGCTTTCTTTAATTGAACCTCAAAATAGTGATGAAATGGTTAAGGCTTACTTAATTCGCCGACAATGGGTGAGATTAACTAAACAAATCACAGATAATCCGATTGCCATACAAAGGGCTCAAGTCATTCTCAATCAATTTGATAACTGGTTTGATGAGAAAACGACTGCTCAACTTCCTGATGAAGCGTTTGCCCTCTTAGTCGGCGTTCTGCCCCAAACAATCCGCCAGATCCGCCAAATAAATGATAAATTATCCTGATAGCTTGTGGGCGGTGCGTAAAATTTGTCCCGCAGCGATCGCAGCCCCAAAACCATTATCAATATTAACAACGGTAATTCCTGCAGCACAAGAGTTTAACATGGTTAATAAGGGAGAAACACCGCCAAAACTTACTCCATAACCGATACTGGTAGGAACACCAATGACAGGACAATCAGCTATCCCTGCAACGACACTGGGTAATGCG
The DNA here is from genome assembly GCA_051439665.1 of Microcystaceae cyanobacterium. GTDB lineage: Bacteria > Cyanobacteriota > Cyanobacteriia > Cyanobacteriales > Microcystaceae > JBGTGT01. Next base: position 2,156 of record JBFRWQ010000483.1, read on the forward strand.
CCTTCCATTCCTGCAACGACAATTAACACATCTGCTTGGGAAACTAGATGACGATGACTTAAGAGACGATGAATACCAGATACTCCCACATCCCAGAGTTTTTCCACTTTAAAACCACATAATTCGGCGGTTATAGCTGCTTCTTCAGCCACAGGGAGATCAGCAGTCCCCGCAGTCAGAACGGTAATTTTTCCCCCTCCTTGACGGGTAATGTCACCACTTTTAATGGCACAGATACGAGCCGTGGGATAATAGGCTAATCCTTCTACTTGAGCTTGTAGTTGTTCTGCTACGTCTGCTTCAATACGAGTCGCCATGACAACGGGGGATTTTTGGCGCATTATGGTCATTATATGGGCAATTTGCTCAGTCGTTTTACCAATTCCCCAAATAACTTCAGGAAATCCCGTTCTGAGATGGCGATGATGATCAATTTTAGCAAAGTCTTCGACGGCTTCAAAACTGAGATGTTTTAATTGATCTAGGGCAATGTCTGGTGTGATTAATCCTTGATGAACTTGTTGTAAGAGAGATTGTAATTGTTCTGGGGTCATTATTATGAATTATGAATTGTGAATTATGAATTGGGGGATTAAATTAAGTTATTCTGGCATAAAGTCCCATAGCACTTCATCTGGTTCGTCATAGTCGTCATCATTCGGTTCTGATGGCTTAGGGGGATTATTAATAGGGGAAGATTCCTTGGTTATTTTTTCAGGCTGGTGGGTTAATAAATATTCTAGTTTATTCTCTAAGACCTGAACCGTTAAATTCAATCGATTAAACTTGCCCTCTAATTCTTCTAATTCTTTTACTTTTTCTTGGAGAGCGCTTACATCTTTTAATAAGGAATCCTTAGTCTCAACTGGTGGTTTCAACTCCAAATAATTATACAGCGCTGCGGTGACTAAATCCTCTAAGGTTTGTCTTTTTTCAACGGCTAAATCATGATAAGTTTGCCAGAGTGCAGGATCAACGGATGTACCTAAGTAGTTTTCTTTCATTAGAGTTGGGAAATGACAAGGGTTACGGGACAATTGAATTAATAACTGTTCCCTACATGATTGTATCAGCTAATTGGGTGTCTTAGCCTAGAGCTTGCAGTAAGAGCTTTAGGGCTTTAGCCCTCACTACGAGCTTGTTACTATCATTACTTTTTAGCCGTTTGTTTAATGCCACTGACTTTAAAAATATCAACTACATCTGCACAATAACTAGGCAGTTTAAATGTAGAAGGATTGACATAATATTCATAAATAAAATGACGATAATTAATACAGAAGCGATCCCAATCAGCCATTTTTAAATTAAAAACTTTAATAAAAAAGTTAGCTAATCCCAGAGTTAAGGGAACTCTAAAATAAACTCGTTTACCTAAATAATCACAGATTGCTTTAACTGTTTGATTAGCCGTCATTGGCTGCATTCCTAAGACTAAATCATGAGGCTCTTGAGTAGAAGGAGGATGATCAACTAGGTAGGTAATCACTGTTGCAATATCTTGTCCATGAATAAAATGAAAACTCCCATCCGCTTTAAACCAACGGATCAGATTAATCCATTTAACCACATCGTTAATGCCACCTGATAAGTGAGAATAGGGTTTATTTTGAGCGCCACCAAATACTAAAGTGGGAAAAACTGTGGTAATTTTAGGAAAGATTTTCAGTTCTTTTAATTGAGTATAACAAAGATATTTAGTGCGAATATAGGTTGTCCCTAAGTCTCCTGCTTCTGTTAGAGGTTGATTTTGCCGATCTAAGATACTTGCAGTTGAAAAATAAATCACTTGTTGACAAAGATCAGGATCTAAATACCCCATTAATTCTTTGGTTTTAATCACATTAATTTGATAAGATTCTTCTTCCCCTCCCCAACTGGTAGCAGCGAGGATTGCCACATCAATGGTAGATAGTAAGTCCTTAAATTGTTCAATTTCCTGTAAACTTCCTTTCAGAATATGAATTCCCGAACGAGCTTGATAGTCAAACTGTAATTTGTCAGGATTTCTAACTAATAGATAAAGTTCGTGATTAGTTTGTTGAATGAGTTGTTCAGTCATATAGTGACCAATACAGCCACTTGCACCAGTAATAAAAACTTTTTTCATTTATTTAAAAGTAAGGTAAAAAGAATTGATTCTCTAATTAAAGGAGTTAAACCCCCCTGAGAAAAGGGGGCATTTATTTGATTTACATATAGTTTACACTAATTTAACTAATCCCTGTAAGGTTTCCGTCTCTAAACGAGGTCCAAAAGTGGTAACAATTTTAGAAGAGGCAAGAGAGGCCAATTTCCCTGCTTTAAAATAGCCCATTCCATGAGTAATCCCATAGAGAAATGCACCTGCGTACATATCTCCTGCACCCACTGTATCCACTGCTTCAACGGGAAAAGCAGGAATTTCTAGCATCTCTTGACCATCAAAAATAACTGATCCTTTAGCCCCTTGAGTAATAGCAAAGCATTTGGTTAAACCTTTTAAATAGTCAATCGCTCCATTCATATTATCGGTTTTAGCCATTGTCATTGCTTCCGCTTCATTAGCAAAAATGAAATCTAAGCCATCACCAATCATTTCTAATAACCCATCTTGGAAATATTCAGCCATATTAGGATCTGATAAAGAAAGGGTGGTTTTTACCCCAGCTTCCTTCGCAATTTCTCTGGCACTGATCGCAGCTTGTTTTGCTGTTGGTGAGGTCACTAAATAGCCTTCTAAATATAAATATTCAGACTCGGTAATCGCTGTTTTATCAAGTTCCTTTTCAGCTAAATTACCAGAGATTCCGAGAAAGGTATTCATGGTGCGATCAGCATCAGGAGTCACTAAAACCAGACATTTACCAGTAATGCCCTGATCATGTTCGCTATCGTGTAAATTGGTATGTAAACCACAATCTTTTAAATCTTGTAGATAAAATTTACCCGTTTCATCATCAGCAATTTTGCAGGAATAGAAGCCTTTTCCTCCTAATTGGCTTAAAGCCACCATTGTATTTGCTGCTGATCCACCACAACTACGCTTACCTGCTTGGGCTTGTAATTGCTGTACCAACTCTCCTTGGCGCTGTTCATCTACCAGCGTCATGACTCCTTTATCAATTTGTAAGTCTTGGAGTTGTTCAGGAGTTACTTCAAACTCCATATCTACTAATGCGTTCCCTAAGCCATAAACATGATAGGTTTTAGACATAAAATTTTCGTAATTAATGGGACAGTAGGAATATCTTAGACAAAAGGGAGTCATCTGACAATCAGTTCTGGTCACTGATTACTGTTTTCGGCGATCGCACGCTCAAATCATGTTAAAGTAAATTAATTATAAACTCACAACTGTTCATTGTTTATGGGTCATGCTACGCTTAAGACAGAAATAAACCTTGATCAAGTCTAGAATTAAGAGTAGGAGTAGTTAAATCATGATTAGTGAACAATTAATTGCTAAAGCATTAGAAGCAACAGGATTAAAAACACCAGATGAGGTGATTGAATTAGGATTATACACCTTAATCCATTTAAAAACACATCAAAAAGATAAAAGTCAGGAAAAGCAAAAGATTGAAGAAAATAATCAACCGACAATTGATCAAGCAGGATTACATTTAGGTGCGATTTCTATCCGAGATGATTTTGATGAACCTTTAGATGATAGTTTTTGGCTAGGGGAAAAATGAAATTATTATTCGACACTCATACGTTTATTTGGTGGGATAGTGAGCCTGAGAAGTTATCATCGCAAGTAATCACATTATTAAGCAATCGCTCTAATATTAAACTGTTAAGTGTTGTTAGTATTTGGGAAATCCAAATTAAGCATCAGTTGGGTAAGCTATCTTTAAATCTTCCCTTAAGAAATATTATTGAGGAACAAATCAACAACCACAATATTGTTATTCTAACTATTATACCTGATCATGTTTTAGAATTAGATAAGCTCCCCTTTCATCATAAAGATCCTTTTGATCGATTATTAATCGCACAAGCGAATATTGAACAAGCAACTTTAATTAGTCGTGATTCCATATTTGAGCGATATTCAGTTAATGTCAATTGGTAATGGTTAGCTAAGGGGTAGGGGGTGTAACCTATTACTTATTTTCCTTTACCGTTTAGAATCGACTTTTGTACCCATTCTTCAATCCCATCGGCTAAAACCTCAGCTAATTTTTGCTGTTCTTTAGGATCAGTAATCCATTCAAATTCATCTGGATTAATCATAAAGCCTAATTCTAATAATACCGCAGGGGAAGTATGGGGACGAGTTAAGGCTAAATTATTCCAATAGACTCCATAGGAAGGACGATCTAGATTGTCAACTAAATACTTATGTAAAAATTGGCTTAAATCATGGGCTTGTTGATGATACCAAAACATACCAATACCTGCCGTATTTAGGGCATCTCCACTATCGGGTAAAGCATTATAATGAATGGAAAGGGCAAGGGTAGGTTGTAGTTGATTAATTTGTTCGACTCGTTTTCCTAAAGATACTTGTTCGTCTTTTTCTCTAGTTAAATAAACCGTTGCACCTCGTTGTTTTAATTCTTGTTCTAACAATTGAGAAATCACCAGATTGATAGCTTTTTCGGGATAACCATTGGGACCTCTTGCGCCTAATTCTTCACCGCCGTGACCTGGATCTAATAAAATACTAATTCCCTTTAAAGACTCTGAGGTTAATTGAGGGGGATGACGCAAGGATAAAATTAAATTGCTTCCTTCATACTTAACATCATATCCCCATTGATGAGGGGCTTTGAAATGGAAAATATATTCAACTTGATTAGGGGTTATTTGTTGCCAATCCAAGCGCTTGATCAACGGATCATCAGCTAGGTATATAGTATCTGTTTGGGCAACCGTATCATAAAGGGTTAGGGTTAGGGTGCGATCGCTTTGTTTAATGTTAATAGGAACAGGATGCTTTAAAGGAAAACTGATTTCTGTTACCTGATTTTTAATCTGACTAGATATCCCTCTAACGAAGGAATTAGGAAGATAAGTCTGGGGTAAGGTTTGGGTTTCCTTTTGATTAATCCATCCCCCATAGGCTAACTCTAACCAGTCTCCTTCTTGTCCAATGACTTGCGCTTGTGTTCCTTGGGGTAAGGGCGTTAATCGGGAGTAGGTAGTACTTGGACCCGTCCTTGCTACCCCTGCTTTAGCTGTTACTTCTATAACTTGTAAGTGATTTCGCTCAACAATTGTAATATTGCCCCGTCCTTTTTCTTGAATCGTTTGATTATTTAAACTAACATTGAAGATAGGTGTTCCTAAATTGCCACTTTCGAGAAATTGACCACACCCTTGATAAGATCCAGTTTCAGTTTCTGTGACTTTAGTTATATTTCTTTGGGTTAAAACTTCATAGTTAGGAGGAAGTTGAACGGTTTTTGTTTGCGGAATTAAGGGAATGGTTTGTTGTCCAATCTTAACTGAAACCTTGGCGTTAGGGGTTGCGATCGCTTCAAAACAGATCCAGTCCCCTACTAAGCGAGTTAAATTGGTTTTGGGTTGTAAAGATGCTTCTAAAAATCCTAATTCTTTGGGAGGGGTGGGAGTAGGAGACAGTCGGGTAATGATCCGTTCAATGGTTTGATTCCCTTGACGAATGAGAAAACGATTTTCACCCAGTTTGAGGGGGAAACTAGGGGCAAAATAGCCTTGTTTTGAGCGTTGGATTCTTTGTCCATTAATTGTTACATTTGTGTCAAGTTCACCACTGCCAATAAAAAAAATCTGTTCCGATCTGGTTCGATGATTATCAGGGGGATAAGCTAAATAAAGCGCTTCCTTAGCCATGACAGATTGTTGTACGACTATATTGATATTTAGAACCGTAAATAAGGATAAAAAAGTTAAAGATTTCTGCATAGATTTTGTCTGATTAGGTGGGCAAAGCCCACCCTACTATTAACTATAAGATCCTCGATAAATTCGTTCAGCCTGTTCAGTAGAGAGATAACTATGGTTAGATTTAGAACCATTGGTAGCAACGGCTGGTTCAGGTTCTGTGTCTTGAGGAACCGTATCTGTTGGTTGAGGAACGGTAAAGGGTTGTTGATGGATCAGTGGGGAACTAGGATGTAGGGTATATTCTGGTTCTGGTGTATTGATTCGGCTTTGGGGCGCTGAAAATTCATGGGCTACACCATCATAGGCGAAAACTTCCCCTGTTTCAATACGATATAACAAACCATGTAGGGATAATTTGCGCTGGTGTACCCGTGAACGAACGACTGGGTATGTCTGTAAATTGACCAATTGATTTAAAATATTTTCTGCAATAGTAACTTCGAGTAAATCCTCACCCGAAAGATGACCATAATTTTCTTTAACTAATAAGCGAGTA
>JBFRWQ010000484.1:0-7261 GCA_051439665.1 Microcystaceae cyanobacterium
CGGCAATTAATGGGATTCTTTGTCATTCCTTTGACTGTAATTACCCTAGTTGTTAGTCTTGGTCAATATTTTTGGAAATCTCGATAGTGATAGTTAATAGTTGATAGTTGATAGTTGATAGTTAAGAGTTATGGTTTACTGAATAACCCTAAAACCTTTATCTATCAAGATTCTGAGGAGGCTTCTTATTTTCTCAGAATTTTTGTTGTAAAAGGTCTGAATTAAACTTAATATAGCTCTACGCCCGATTGGTGTTTGACAATCAAACATAGCTGCGATCCTTTTCATAGTAGGGAAGTTCATTCTTCATTCTTCATTCTTCATTCTTCGTTTAGCTATATCTGGTAATTGGTTTCTATTAGAGGTTATTTTTAGAAAAGCGATCACTGTAATCTATTTACGGGAGTTAAAAAAGCTTAATTTTTAGTTTTCCAGTTTGCTGGTTTCAATTATTCCCCCTCTCCCCACACTCCCCACACTCCCCATACTCCCCATACTCTCTACACTCCCCACACTCTCTACCCTAAACTGTCGGATTGGGTATAAGAGGGGCTAAAGCCCAACAACGACATGACGCTGAGAACTCAAGCTATACTTGATAGATAAACTCAGTTTAGAGATTGATAGGTAGGAGAAAGTTATGCCCCCAGTAGTTGAAGAAAAAAGTATGATTCCCACTATCCTCGTCGGAATTGGGGGAACAGGTGGGGAAGTACTGGCGAGAATACGAAGATTGGTAGAAGAAAGTTATGGCAGTCTCAATAAATTCCCGATTATTAGCTTCTTAGTCGTTGATACTGATAAAGATTACAAAATTTCAGATCCTGAAGCGGGCGGATCTGCTTTTAAAGATAATGAAAAACATTGGGCGAAAGTGACAGGGAAACAGGTACGGGAAATGATCACAGGGATGGAAAAATATCCTTGGATTAGTAGTTGGTTCCCCAATGAATTAGAGCGCAATATTACCTCATTAGAAGCAGGGGCGGGTCAAATTCGTGCTTGTGGACGATTTGCCTTTTTCTGTAATTATCATGGGATTCAAGCTAAGTTTTTAGAGGCAATGTCTAGGGTAAAAGGGAAAGAAAATTATATGTTAGATCGCTACGGGATTAAGGTTAACACAAATGCGGTCAATGTCTTTGTGACTGGCTCATTATCTGGGGGAACAGGTAGCGGTATGCTCATTGATATGGGCTATTCTATCCGTAATTGGCTCAAGGGGGAAGGTAGCCCCATTGTTACCGCTATTGTACCCATGCCAGAAGCTTTTGCTGGTATTAGTGTGGGCGATCGTGTCCTAGCCAATGGTTACGCTGCCCTGATGGAATTAAGTTATTATTCTGATTATCGTACCGAATATGTTCAACAATTCAGTAGCGGTTTAGTGGATGAAGTTCGCTCTCAACAACCTCCTTTCGATTTTACCTATCTGGTAGGAAAAAAGAATAATAGCAGTGATTTTAAACTGGGACAAATACGGGAGATGATTGCTCAAAATATCTTCTTAGATTTAACCTCTGATTTTGCACCTCACAAGCGCTCTATACGGGACAATATTAAAGGCGCATGGGCGCAAACAGATCCAGGGGGACGGGGCTATCCTAAACAGTTTATGAGTTTTGGTTTATCTTCTATTGAAATACCGATCGCTCAAATTAGGTCTTCTTTATCCTATCGTTTGGCTAAAGATTTGGTGGCATGGTGGTTAAATGAAGAGGTGATTCTACCTGCTCAAATGATCGAAGTGGTTAAGGGTGATATCCTCAAAAAAATGCGCTTAACTGAAGGGGAATTAATCGCTGATTTATCGGCAGATCGAGATAAGTCTTTAATGCTCATTATTGGTGAGTGGATTGGCAGCCTACGCAATGAAATTAACCAAGAGGATTGGTTAGATTGTACCCAACAAGGGGTTAATATGTTAGGCTCAGAACGAGGGAGAATTCTCCGCTTTGTCGATGATTTTTTAAGCCCTAAAGTCAATGAATATAAAGCAGAACATTTTAATGAGTTAAGTCCAGACGAACGAGTACATGGTGACTATTTAAAAAGGATTTATAATAACCGAGATAAAATTATTCGAGAAGGAAAACAGGTATTAGAAGCAGAATTTTATGATATTTTAGAAGACCGTAATCGGGGTCCAAAATTTGCTGATGCGTTCTTGGTTACCACTCGTCAGTTATTAGCAACAATGGAGGACAAATTCCGCAGAGAACAAGATCAAGTGTGGTCAGCTAATGAAGAAAATCGTCGTCGGCAATATGAAGATGCGATCGCTGAAATTAATGAGTTTAAGGATAAGTTTGGCATTTCTAAAGGAGAGAAAATGGAACAACTTTGTAGCTACGCTTTAGAAGGTTTACAGGGTAGCTTAGTAGCTATTATTCAGCGTAAAACCCGTGGCGCTGGGTTAATGGTTATTAGTCGCTTAGAGGAGCATTTAACGGAATTAGAACGGCGCTTGAATCGCTTTAACCAAAAGTTAATTCAAACTAGAGATTTATTTGAGCAAAAATCCCGCCAACAAGCGGATAGTGCGGATGCTTTAGTGATCAATGGAATTAAATTATATAATCGTGAACAACTCAATGAACTCTATAAAGATTTTATTGAACAATATGCAGGAAGCAGTGAAGGGGCAAAAAGTTCCTACGAGATAGGCTTAGACTCTCTATGTAGCACTTTATCCGATGATATTCTAGAAGCTACCAGCCCACTTTGGAAAAGTAGCCGACAAGCTGATGAGATCATGCGTTTGTTTAACATAACAGACTTGCCCGATGTAGTGGATGAAGATTTCCAAGAAATTATTAGCGATCAAACTCGGTTAAGGCTTCAAGCAGCCCCAGCTAATAGTAAGATTAAACGAGAGTTAGCAGCCTGCGATCTTCTTTTCCAAACCTTTAATGATGATGTTGATATTATCAATAATCTTCGCATTGCTTATAATAAATCTCAACCCTTGATTTTACTCAATCAAGCAGTTTTAAAGGGGAAAGATGCGGGCTTTACCCCTGCTAATAATACTAATGTTGCTGTATTAGGAGGACGTAATACGAGTGATCCAGCAACGCAAAAACTGATTCCTAAAATTCAAGAATTTATCGGACGAGAAGAAGATATTAAACCATTGGGGGACAATGAAAGACATCGCATTGTATTTGTCCAAGAAATGGGTGGGTTTTCCTTACGATGTCTCGATGGAATGCAAGAATTACGGCAATCGTATCAAGACTGGAAAGGGGAATTTATCGTCGCCAAACGGGCCCAACAAGCAGGGGAAAGTCGAGATTTACCTATCCCTGTCCATTTACAAAAAGAACCCCCTTACTGGGATATTTTCCCCGAAGATCCTAATATCTTCAAGCTAGTGGTTGAAGCAAGAGCGCTTAAAGTTTTATACCAAGAAACCAATAAGCGGACTCGTGAAAAAGTGGTTCGTTATCAAGTAAAAACAGCAACAGGGCTAAAAAACAAAGATATTGCTTCTAGTTGGGAGGAAGTTACCCAAGTGTTAGAAGTTCGTGCTTGTCGGCCAGATCAAGAAGAAATTCGGCGACAAGTCATGGTTAAATTAAATGCAGTAGAAACACCTCAGCAAAAACAGACACTGTATCAACAATTAATTACCTACTTACAACAAAGGGCGCAAGAATTAACTAAGCAAGGAAGAGAAGACAGTCCCGAATACAAACGGGAAGATAAAATTATCTTGGATTTAATTACTACCTATCGACTGAATACAGGTCAGAGTAGTAATGTACCTGATCTGGTTGCCTCACACCCTAGTAATGATCAGGCAACTCATCTTTTTTGTCCTCAGTGTGGTCATAAAAATCCGTCCAATTTTAACTTTTGTTCCAAATGTGGTACTAAGTTAGTAAAGTAAGATTTCGCTGGCTCGTCTTGAGCATTCTTTTAGTTCTAGTAGTTCTAGGTGTTCTAATTGTGCCATTGATTGTCCGCTCAATATCTACTTCTCTATTATCCTGTATTTTTTGTCCATTTGCCAAAATGAGATGCTCCCGCTCAATCTTAATCAATTAATATAATATCTTAGCTTGAGCAACAACATCCCAATGATTGCAGATTCACAGGTTAGTATAGCTATATTCTGGTGGCTGCGATATTCCCATAATATTGATTAGTTGGTTGACAAGCTATAATTTTAAACCCTAATTGTTGAAGAATTTCTTGCATCTTTTCCAGTGTATGACCTTTCTTATACAGATGGTACTCTAATTCTAGATTATCAACTTTTACCCAATCTTCTACCGCTTGCAGAATATCCCATTCAGCGCCTTCGCAGTCCATTTTAACCAAATCTACTTTTTCTCCTAGTTTTTCTATGGCTTTTTGAATAGCTAACATGGGAATATTTCCTTCTGGATCTATGCTAGAAGCGATATTCATTGAATCTTTGTTATCTGAACAGTTTAAGCTTATGTTTCCATCCTTTGAACCAATCCCAGACATATAGTGGTGGAAATTACCAACTTCAGCTTGATGTTTTAAATATGGTTCTAATTGAGGATTTGGTTCATAACTATGAATTTCTGCATCAGGAAAATATTGACGAGCACATAAACTAAATAGTCCAATGTTTCCGCCAATATCTAAAATATTACAATTAGCGGGTAGCTGATTTGACCATTTTTTTAAATGGTAACAATCATCAAGTATAATTTCTACAAACTCTGATACCATACCATTTTGAGATTTGGGAATGTTTAGACAAATTTTCTGATTGTCAACTAAAAGATAGTCAGGTAAGGTAAAATTTGAGACTCGATTAAATTTTAAACCCCATTGATTCGCTGCTTGTTTCCGCTTTAATAGAGTCTTGACTTTATCAATAATAGGTAACATCTTAATATTTTCCATAAGTTTACATTTGACTAATAATACCCTATATTAAAACTCCCCGAATGACTATCTTTAAAGCTGACCTAAAACAATAATTATCAGGCAAAAAAGCAACTATTCTTATTTTAATCAAGCAAGTTTGCCATATCTCACAATAAAGCCCCCATACTGTTCGATTTGTTGGTTATCTGTTGAGACAGAGAGGGGGAAGAGAAGGAAGAAAGGGAAGACAGGTATTTGTATTTATTCTCCCCACACCTCCCACACTTAACCGAATCGTATTGATAAAGCCCCCTATTACTAGAGGGCTTATCTTATGCAATCAAATAAACTAAGGTTAAATCTTAGCCAATCACTTCCTTAGCTTTAGCAACGATATTGTCAACGGTAAAGCCATATTTCTCTAAGACAACCCCACCAGGTGCAGAAGCGCCAAAGGTATCAATACTTAAGGTTGCACCTTCATCGGTGACATAACGACACCAACCCATGCTGCTACCTGCTTCTACCGCCAAGCGCTTACGGACAACACTGGGTAAAACAGACTCTTTATATTCGTCATCTTGGGCTTCAAATAATTCCCAAGAAGGCATGGAAACCATGCGAACTTTGTAGCCTTCTGCCCGTAATTTGTCAACTGCTTCCACACAAAGGGGAACTTCTCCACCGGTGCTAATAACCAGTAAATCTAATTCTTCGGGCACAGCGCTGCAACTGAGGACATAAGCGCCTTTTTCTACCCCTTCAATAGAACTTCCTGCTAAATTAGGCAATCCTTGACGAGATAAAGCGAGTAATGTGGGAGTGTGACGGTTTTCAATGGCAACTTTATAAGCGCCAGAGGTTTCGTTACCATCGGCAGGACGAATCACGGTTAACTGAGGAATTGCCCGTAAAGAAGCAATTTGTTCAACAGGTTGGTGAGTCGGTCCATCTTCCCCTAATGCCACAGAATCATGGGTCATTACCCAAATACATCCCGCTTCTGATAAAGCAGACAAACGAATGGCATTGCGCATATAATCGGTGAAAATGAGGAAGGTTGCACCGTAAGGAATCAAACCAGAGCCATGTAAAGCCATAGCGTTACAAATTGCTCCCATTGCGTGTTCACGAACGCCAAAGTGAACATTACGGTTTTCGTAAGTTCCTTTTTGGAATTCGCCACTACATTCAATCTCGGTGTAGTTAGAGTGGGTTAAATCAGCAGATCCCCCTAATAATTCAGGTAGCACAGGCGCAAGAGCATTTAAGCAGATCTCTGAATGCTTACGGCTTGCCAGCGCTTTATCTTCAGGGGTGTAGGTGGGAAGTGCATCTGCCCAACCTTCGGGTAATTTACCACTGATCATCCGTTCAAAAGTGGCTGCTTCTTCAGGATATTTGGTTTTATAGGTTGCCCAAAGTTGTTCCCATTCTGCTTCGTAACTTGCGCCCCGTTCAACGGCTTTACGGGTATGATCTAAAGCTTCTTTAGGAACATCAAAGGGTTCGTAATTCCAACCTAAATTCTTACGGGTGGCTTCAACTTCGCTACCGCCTAATGCAGCCCCATGAACCCCTGCAGTGTCTCCTTTATTGGGAGAACCATAACCAATGGTGGTGGTGACTTTAATCATAGAAGGCTTATCAGTCACTGCTTTGGCAGCTTCAATGGCTTGAGCAATACTTTCTAAGTCTGTATTACCATTTTCAACGTGCTGAACGTGCCAACCATAAGCTTCAAAGCGCTTCATTACGTCTTCGGTGAAGGCAATGTCGGTGTGACCATCAATGGAAATGTGGTTATCATCATAGAGGGCGATTAATTTGCCTAAGCCCCAGTGTCCTGCAAGGGAGCAAGCTTCACCAGAAATACCTTCCATGTTACAGCCATCCCCTAAGATGACATAGGTGTAATGGTCAATTAGTTTGGCATCGTCTTTGTTGAAAACGGCTGCTAAATGGGCTTCTGCTGCAGCGAGTCCCACACCATTAGCAATCCCTTGACCCAAAGGACCAGTAGTGACTTCAACCCCTTCTGTGATGTGATTTTCAGGGTGTCCAGGCGCTTTTGAGTCCCACTGACGGAAATTTTTAATATCATCAAGGCTGGGGTTATCATATCCTGCTAAGTACATCAGCGCATACTGTAACATACAGCCATGACCGGCGGAGAGGACAAAGCGATCGCGGTTAATCCATTTGGGATTTTTGGGGTTAAACCGCATGAATTTGTCCCAGAGAACGAAGGCCATAGGAGCAGCCCCCATTGGCAAGCCGGGGTGACCAGATTTGGCTTTTTCGACGGCATCAATCGCTAAAAAGCGGATAGAATTAACGCAAAGTTCTTCTACTGACTGGCTGGCAACGACCATAATGATCCTAAGTAATAAACGACAATATTTTT